>QHNJ01000013.1:2269-21523 GCA_003218395.1 Verrucomicrobiota bacterium | reverse complement strand
TTCTACGACGGCCCGGCCGACACATGGCTGGCTGGTCTTGATGTCGGCGCGGTGGTCCATTACACCGGGCAATACGAAGATGACAATGTCAGTCTGACCGGCTCGCCGAAACCACAAACGCCGAGAAGTGGGCCTTTGCCGTGGCGCGCGCGGAAAGTGCGCGAGTGGGTTACGCTGGATCTGATCACATCGTACACGTTCAACCTACCGCCGCCCGCCCCAGCCCCAGTACCTGGCCTTGCCAAAGATGGCGGCAAGAATGTCAAGGCGACGGAGGGCAAGGAGAAAAACGTCATGCCCGTCTCCACCGCCGAATACAACCCCTGTGGCTGGCGCGGCTGGCTGAATAACACGACGATTACGCTTGGGATGCAGAACGTGTTCGATGAAGACCCGCCATTTGTGGCCGGCAGCGGCGAGAACGGCTACGACGAGTCGCTTGCCACGATCAAAGGCCGGTTCTGGTACATCCAGCTAAAGAAGCGATTCTAAGGAACCTGTTCGACTAGGGTTCTCAGCGGTCGAAGGCGGCCGAATCCTGCTTTTGTCATTCCGAGCGAACTCGAGGAATCTCTCACTGTTCTTGATCGCGCTTCTGAAGGAATAATGAGATCCTTCGACAAGCTCAGGATGACAAACTGGTTGGCCGAGGAATAAATTGAGGCTGAATGACAATTGATCGCGCTAACTCAGCACTTCTCATCGTCGCGCACGGCTCGACCGTGAACCCGGATTCGAGCGCACCGACGCTGGCGCACGCTGCTGAGATTCGGCGCCGGACGATTTTTGCCGATGTTGCCTGCGCCTTCTGGAAAGAGGAACCGAGTTTGCGCGATGCACTGTTCTTGTTCGATCCCGAGTCGGTTCGTGAGGTTTACGTGGTGCCGAACTTTATCAGTGAAGGTTATTTCACCCAGACAGTGGTCCCGCGCGAGCTTGAGTTGAACGGCCAGATCACGAAACGACCCAGCGGCCAAATCTGGAAATATTGCGAGCCGGTAGGAAATCATTCGATGATGACTGAGTTGCTGCTGAAACGCGCACGCGAGGTCGCACCTGGTGTCGATCCCGCTGAAACCAGCTTGCTGATTGTCGCGCACGGCACCGACTTGAACGAAAACAGCGCCGCAGCGGCAAAACGCGAAGCGGAAAAAATCTGTGCGCTCGCGAAATATGCGGCGGTGCTCAATGTTTACATGGAAGAACCTCCGCTCGTGTCGGATTGGCGGAAATTGACGAAGACCCAAAACGTGATCGTGGTTCCGTTTTTTATTTCCGATGGACTACACAGTTACGAAGACATTCCGAGGCTGCTCGGAATCGCGAGTGAACGATCGACGACCAATTCGCGCACGGCACCCGTCGAGATTTTCCGGCGCAACCGTTACGAGACTGATGGTCGGTTACTATTTTATTCGCCGTCCATCGGCACAGATGCGGGCTTCGCCGACATCATTATCGAGCAAGCAGCCAAATCAGCTGGAGTCTAAATCGGTTCGCGTGTGAAAACACGCCAGGCCACGCATCCCGAAGGGATAGCAGAAGATTAGCCGGTGGTGCAAACCACCGGTTTATCGTATAAAAAACCCCAAGCCCCGGCAAGGGCGAGGCAAACAATCACTCCATTATGCCATTAACACACCTGAGCGTGCATTATCACGTCGTTTTTGGAACGAAAAATCACGAGCCTGATTCCGTCGCCCTGCTGGGGGCTAATCGTCTTTTCGGTCATCATCCCCCGGTGGGTTTGCACCACCGGCTAATCCACCAGGCTCCTTCGCAGACCGTGCTAGGCGAAATTAATCGCAAAAACTTGAAATCCCGCTCGCGCTTGTTTTCTTTTGAACGAGATTGCTCTCCCGCGAATGAAAGAAACGACCTGCAAGAAGCTGCAAGAGATCGGGGCATTCGCGCTCGCCGGCGGGTGCACGCCAAAGAGGATGAAGCAACTCGTGGAGATGATTCGCACGGCGCGCAATTATCGCTGGGTCGCCGTTTACAAGATCGTGAACGAGGAGTTCGTGATTCTCGCTGGCACTGGTAACGAGCCGCCGACCTACCAGCGTTTTCCAATCATGCAGGGCTTGTGTGGCGCGGCGTTGGACTCCGGCGACCCAATCATCGCGGGTGACGTGCATCACGATCCGCGCTATCTACCCACATTCCACACAACGCGCTCAGAGATCGTTGTCCCTATGAGAAATGAGCATCGGCATATTCTCGGCATGTTGGACGTGGAGAGTGATCAGTTGAACGCATTCGGCGAGGAAGATCGACAATTTCTGGAACGCGCCGGTGGTCTGATCGCGCACTGTTTGCATTAGAGATGCGTGGCACAGACATCTTGTCTGCGAGGCAGGCGGGCGTCTCGCCTGCCAAATGCCTCGAAAGCGTTCGGGGTTGAGAGGCGTGCCGACCTCCATCGACTCAGTGCTCCAAGCTGCGCTAACTGATCGTTTCCACTTGGGTCAAATTCTGGTCCAGAAAAGAAACGACGATTTTGTTTTATCGCACCGCGATGATGAGGTTTGTACTGATTTGCAAACGTTTCGAAACGCAGAAGACGCAGTCGAGATCGCGAAATATGATGAGGCTGGAAATTATCGTTCCCTCAAAACGGCCCCGAATTTGCGTCGTGGCTGGCGATTGGAGCTTTCGACAAGCCCGGAATTGAAGCGGGCGCTCGATTATTTTTATCCGGGCAGGCTCGCTGTCTTCGCTGCTTGGAAAAGCGACAAACTGCAAACCACACTCTTGCGCGAGACGTTGGAGAGGCAGTCAGGAATGTACCGCGTCGCCGCGAAAATTTCCGACGAACAGATCGATAGTGTCGTGGGAGACTTTTGCCGGTCTGACGGCGGATGTTTGCGCACGATTTTATGGAAACGCGATCAGCATGGCACACTCCCATCGACAAAGCTGCCGCTAAAAAAAATTGATCCCGCCTACGATCAGATCAAAGCGCTGGGTCGGCCGGGGTCAACGACCCCGGCTACAGCGACAATTCCGCTGCTTTGCCAGGAGGCGTGCAATCTCCTCGTGGCCGAATGCCGGAAAGTCGTGAAAGGCGAATGATCATTCGCGCGCGCACCGTCGCGACGATGGATGGACCGCCAATTGAGGACGGCGCCGTCGCGATTTCCGGAAATCGAATTATTGATGTTGGAGAATTTCCTGGGGTTTCCGCGCGGCACTCGGGGCAGGAAACTGTCGACCTTGGCGAGCAAGCGCTGCTGCCCGGACTGATCAACGCGCATTGTCATCTCGATTACACTTGTTTGCGCGGCAAAATCGCGCCGCAAAAATCTTTTGCCGATTGGATTCGGGCAATCAACGCGGAAAAGGCAAAACTTACCGCAGACGATTATCTCGCCTCGATCACCGACGGTTTCGCGGAAGCAAAAAGATTCGGCACGACGACAGTCGCGAACCTCACCGCGTTTCCGGAGTTGGTTTCACAGATTCGCTTGCCGATTCGAACGTGGTGGTTTGCGGAATTAATCGATGTCCGTGACCCAAGTCGCGCAAATGAGCTTGTCGATCTTGCAATTAAATCGTTTGGTAGGGCGCGACCGCCGGGCGCGCCGTGGGGATTGGCGCCGCACGCGCTATTTACAGCATCGAGAGATTTGTACCGTCGCTGCGAGGAAGGCGCGCGACAAAAGAACATTCTGTTGACGACACATTTGGCGGAGTCGCGCGAAGAAATGGAGATGTTTCGCGACGGGTCGGGTCCGCTCTACGAATTTATGAAAAGCATTGGGCGGTCGATGGACGACTGCGGGAAAGAGACGCCATTGGCGAATTTTTTAACAGTAAGAGCTTCCTCGACTGCGCTGCGTGCCGCTCGAGATGACAAGGACTGGTTGATCGCTCATCTCAACGAGCTAACGGAAAGCGATCTCGATTTGCTCGAAGCAGCGAAGAGAAGATTTCATGTGGTGCATTCGCCCCGCAGTCACGGTTATTTCGCGCACAACCGATTTCCCTTCGAGAAATTGCGCGCCCTTGGATTGAACATTTGCCTGGGGACCGATAGCCTCGCAAGCAATGAGAACTTGAGTTTGTTCGCCGAGATGCGCGCTTTTCAGCGCAGCGAGCCCCAGATTTCGCCCGACAAAATTCTTGAAATGGTGACGGTGAATGCTGCGCTGGCGTTGCATCAAGAAAACGCGCTCGGCCGGATTCGACCCGGGTTTCTGGCGGATCTCATAAGCATTCCGTGCAGCGGATCACCGAATCCGTTCGAAGAAATCCTGGCATTCCCTGGGCCAATCGATTGGATGATGGTGAATGGAAGGATATAGCCGATGCATCCAGCTTGCGACCAATTTCAAAAAGCAGGACAATCGTGCCGCCGTTAACCTACCTTAATGAGTACCGCCAAGAAGAGCGCCCTGCGCACGCGCGACATGGAGTGCATCAACTGGATCGAATTTCGCGAATGGGTTCCGGCGAAAATCGATACGGTCCTGCTGCCCCTAGGCACGCTTGAGCCACACGGCGTCGCACCCAATGGAACGGACATTCTCGCGCCAGTGGCAATGGCGCGCGAGATCGCCCCGCGCGTCAACGCGATGGTCGCACCGGCGGTTCCCTATGGATTCACTGGAATGCTGGATGCATACCCGGGCAGCTTCACCATTCCCGAAGAAGCCTTTCGCAGTTATGTCCGTGCCGTCCTTACCGGGCTGGCGAAGAATAAATTCAAAAATATTATTTTGCTAAACGGCCATGGCGGCGGGCAGACCGCCATTCTGGGCGCGCTCGCGCAGGAAGTCGGACGCGACACGGGCGCGAGAATTCTGGTCGTAAACTGGTGGTCTTATTGCAGCGACGTGACGCTGGAAGTATTCGGCGAAGATGGCGGCCACGCAGCGGAAAACGAGACCGCATACATCCTGGCGATCGATCCCGCTCTTGTTCAGAAAGCGCACTACAAATCAGAGATGGCGACTGCGATTCCACCACCCAACACGTGGAGCGCGTATCCGTTTCCATCGACCATCATGCTTTACAAAGAAGGCCAGGGTTATCCGAAATTTGATCCGGTAAAAGCGAAGACCTATTTCAGCAAAGTAAACGACAAAATCGCGCGCCTGATTCGGGAAACGATTAAGAAATGGGACATGACGGGAGTGTAAGCGCGAGGTCTGGATAACTGGATGCTCGATGCTGTATTGGCGGCCGTGTCGGCTGCAACCCCAAATTCCTGCAGGCGACACGCCCGTTCGGCTATCGCTCAGGGCAGGCTCTGCCACTACAGGACGTTTGGCGTGTGAATTGCTTGCTTGTCGCCGGCTGCACCGGTAAATTCGGCGTATGGCCGGACACGGAATGCACCAGTCGCAGAACCTCGCCCTGCAACAAATTCTCGCGCCGCAGCTCCAGCAAAGCCTGCTCATCCTCCAGACGCCATTGCTCGAGCTGCGCAACCTGGTTCAACAGGAAATGGAGACGAATCCCGTACTCGAGGAATTGCCGGATGACCCGAGTCTCGACGGCCCCAACGGCGCCGAGCCTTCGGCCGACACCAATTTCAAGGAGGAATTCGAGAAGCTGGCGAGCCTGGATGAGGAATGGCGCGATTACATGGCGCAGTCGAGCAGCTACAGCGGCGGCTCGCGAGAAGCGAGAGATAAGCGCCAATTCTTTTTCGATTCCATCGCCACGCAGGAAACACTTCAGCAAAATTTGGTAGGACAACTGAACCAGACGGCGCTCGGTACCGATGATCGTAAGACAGCAGAAATGATCATCGGCAACATCGACGACAACGGATTTCTGCAAAGCACGCCGGAAGAAATGGCACTCAACTCCGGAATTCCGAAGGAAGATTTCGAGAAGATGCTTACGCTCATCCAGAGCTTCTATCCACGAGGCGTGGGCGCGCGCGATTTGCGCGAGTGTTTGCTCATTCAGTTGCAGCGTGAAGGGAAAGAAAGCAGCCTCGAATACAAAATTATCTCGGAGCACATGGAAGATTTGGGCAAGCGGCGCTTTCCCGAAATTGCGCGACGAATGGGCATCAGCGTGGAGGAAGTGCAAAAGGCCGCCAACAACATCGCGCGGCTGAACCCACGCCCAGGTCAGGTCTTCGCCGCTGCTCCGCAAAACTACGTGCTGCCGGACGTGACCGTCGAAAAGGTGGATGGCGATTACCAGATTATCCTAAACAACGAGCAAATCCCCCATCTGCGGATCAGCAATATCTACAAGGACATTATCGCGCAGGACAACAACGGCGCTGACGTCAAAGATTACATCCGCGACAAAATCCGGAGCGGCAAATTCCTGATCCGATCGATTCATCAGCGCCAGCAAACCATTTCCAACATCGCGCACCAGATCGTTTCGCGGCAGCGCGATTTCTTTGAGCACGGCCCATCGCATCTGAAGCCAATGACCATGGGGGACATCGCCGATGCGATTGGCGTGCATGAGACCACGGTGAGCCGCGCCGTGTCCGGCAAATACATGGCCACCCCTCAGGGTATTTTCGAGATGAAATACTTTTTCACGCCCGGATATCAAACTGCTACGGGCGAATCGATGAGCAACACCAGCGTAAAAGAAGCCATCCTCGATCTAGTGAAGCACGAGCCTGGCAGCTCGCCGTTGAGCGACCAGGAGATCGTGGAAATTCTGACCGAGCGCGGCATTCCCATCGCTCGGCGCACCGTCGCCAAGTACCGTACCGAATTGAACATTCTGCCGAGCCACATGCGGCGGAAATACTGACGCGAAGCGTCGGTAATTCGTTAAAAGAGTTACATCGTTACAACGTTACATGGCTGTAGTGGCGGCTGTGTCAGCCGCAAAAAGGTAGGGAGCAACACCAGAGTGCGGGTGGCCAACTGTCCTTAAAAAATCTGTGTTTCATCCGTGTCCATCTGTGGCTAAATAATCCTGTCCATGGATCGTTCTCTCCGCGCTGCCGTGATCGCCGAATGGCGCGGTCTTCCCGAAAGGAAAACGCGGCCTGATCGGTGGCAATCACCGGCTGACTTGGTCCCAAAAATGATGCAACGGCTCGGATTGCGCGAGCGCTTGCACGAAACAGAAGTGATCGAAGCCTGGTCAAAAATCGTCGGGGAATTTATCGCTGCGCACTCTGCACCGGTCGCTTTGCGCGAAGGCGTTCTTTACGTCCGCGTGCTCCAACCGGCCCTGCACTACGAACTCGAACAAGTCTCCAAGACCGAAATCCTGCGAAAACTAAAAAAACGCTTCGGTAGCAGAACCATCCGCGACATCCGCTTCAGGGTTGGCTGATTAGAGCTTACGTTTCTTCGGTTTCTCTGGCTCGTGAAAGGTGATCTTCACCGACTGGACGGTATTCTTGTGCTTATCAGCGCTCAGGCCGATGGTTACGAACTGGATCGGCGCGTTTGCGCCGCCGCCTACATTCCATTGGACACCGTATTGGACGGTTACTTCGAGCTTGTCGAATTTCAACTGTCCCAGCGTTGTCGCTGTCTTTACGGCTTTCGCTGCACTTTGTATTGTGCTTGCGAGTGCATCATCCAGCGGTGGTGGTTTCCCAAGCATCTTCTTTGCCGGAGGCACTGAGTAAGTATAAGTAACGTCGTTTACAACGTCGTCCTCGTGCGATACACCGAATCTAAAAATGAAAACGTTGATTGTCCCTCCGAGTGTCGTCGCTGTTGTAACCTTGAAATCAAGTTCGACTGACTCCAGAGGTGGTAGAGCGTCTTTTCCGCTGCCAAGACTGTCCTGGTATTTCTGCAGTGCGTCCTGCACCTTTTTTATAACTTTATCTAGAGGCTTGGCATCCGCAGGCGCAACTCGTGTTGCCACGCCCATTTTGGTGATCATGGCGCGATCTGACAAGCTTCGCCGGATGAAGTCAATCTCATTTTTCGCCTCAAAATCATGCATCGATAAAGTGGCGGCGAAGCTCGCATACCGTACCGGCTTGAGCTGAGATTTATATTTTTCTTTCGCGTTGGCCTACCTAAACTTATACAGCGTGTCGGGTCGTCCGAGCGCTTGTACGAGACAGAAGTGATCGAGGCATGGTCGAAAATTGTCCGGGGCTTCATCGCCGCACACTCAGCCCCGGTCGCATTACGCGAAGGAATTCTGTACGTCCGGGTTCTCCAACCCGCATTACACTACGAGCTCGAACAAATCTCAAAGACCGAAATCCTGCGAAAATTGAAGCAACGCTTCGGCGCGAAAACGATCCGCGACATCCGTTTTACGGTTGGTTGATGCGCATCGCTCGCTATTTCTGAGGCTTCTTTTAGTACGGGCCTTCCGCATTGTAGTCGCGTTATTCTCCTGTAAACACGTGCGCGGTCTCGACGTGTGCTTCGCTCGAAAAGGCGGGGACGTGAGTCCCAATCTCACGTGACGTTCTTGAAGTTTCGCAGCGATGATCTCCGCCCGACGCGCGGAAGTAACGCTAAGTTTTCTTCTTAGCCTATTCGTCTATTAGGTGTTTACCCCCCGGTTGGCTACTCAAGCATTGCGAACTTTTGTTGTATCCCGTGATACACATGTATCCACTCTTGGTGTCGATCTTGTAAGAAGTATTCGCTCTGATAATCACCCACATTCCCTCGTTTACTTGAATGGAATCGTTAATCGTGAGCGATCCTCGAACGACGTAACGAAAAATGTCTTCGTTGTGTGAGTGTCGGCGAACATGGGTCCCTGGCGGAACCGTGACGGTGTAAAGCATGGTAATGCCATAGACCGGCCAGGGCACCTTTTTGATGTGACCGTCCCTTAACGTTGGCATGGTCACTTTGGTTGAGAGGACAATGGGTTTTTCCATTTGATGCTGGATCTTTTCGATCCGGGCAATGTAGGTGGACAAGGTCTCAAGTATTTTAGCCATAGTTTATCTCCGATCTGGTGTATTGGTTTTCTGGATACTATCATGAAGTGAATTCTGGGCGATCATTTTTTGAAAGCGCGGATGGTCACGTAGTGAATCCCAAGCGGGATCGAGTTTGAGAACATTCAGAGTAACACCTGCCGGTAACGTCACGCAATGCTCAAGCAACGATATTGCCATGTCTCGTTCTCCCACCATGGCGTAGATTTGCGCCAACCCGAGGGTCATCCTGACTCCGTCCAGCGCATCTTGGGATTCCGGCCGCAATTCAATCGCGCGTTTGCCTTCGCGAATTGCGTCGTCTTTGCGACCGAGTCCAGCATAAGTTTGCCCGAGAAGGATGTGTCGCGAAGGATCGAGCGGACTCTGTTGAACTCCTCGCTCCAAAATATTTTTTGCTTTCTCGTAGGACGCGCGAGCTTCCCCGTCGTCGCCCAATAACCGATAAACCGATGCAACCAGAAGCGTTTTTGGAATAGGCGTGGGTTGCATCCAAGCTGACAGGCTCTCAAGCGCGCTGTGCGCTAGAGCTTCGAGTGCCTCTTTGTATTTCCGTTGAAAAAGTTTGAGCTGAAATCGCGCAAGCGTCTCTCGTCCGTCGGGATCTACGCCTTGGGGGATCTGTGAGAGCAACCGTTCCATCGCTCCGATGTCTCCTTTCGAATCAATATCCAAATAGGCCCGGAGATATCGATTCATAAAAAAATCGGGGGCGAGTGCTATACCGCGGTCGAGGGCCTGTTCTGCGGCGGGAAAATTATTCAGCGCGCGATAATTGTCGGCGAGATTTGCCCAAAGAGATCCATCCTTGGGATTGAGCGATGCTGCTTTTTCAAGATCGACCGTGGACTGGGTCCAATTTCCGCGACGCCTCTCGATTGAACCGATAACGAGAAAAATATCCGCGTCATTGGGCAATCCCTGTTTGGCAATCGCAAGTTCCTGCAACGCTCCGTCATAATCGCGCTCACCGCGATAATGCACGTGGCCCAGCGCGAGATGACCCTCGGGCAAATCAGGCTGCAATCGCAGCGACTCATTCGCAGCCACTCGTGCCTTTTCCAGCGAAGCCGGATTGCCTGTATTGAGGTAGTCGGCGCTTGCCACAAAAGAAAGCCGCGCAAATGCAAGTGCGAACGATGGGTCGAGCTCGATTGCCTTCTGGTAGAGCTGGATGGCTTCTTGAGATCCGTCAACATTCTGCGCCTGAAGATAAATCAGGTAAGCTTCACCACTCTGGGTTGGCCTTTGTTGCAGACGTGTTTTTTCCACCGGGGAAAGTTTGCTGCGAAGCTGATCGGCAATTTGCTGCGCGATTTCACTCTCAATTGCAAAGACATCGGTGAAGTCTCGATCATAATGTTCGGCCCAAAGATGGCTGTCGGTGCGGGCATCGATCAATTGAGCTGACACGCGAATGCGCCCCCCGGCGTGTTGCACGCTTCCTTCAACCACGTGCGAAACACCCAAAGCTCTTGCGATCTCGCGCAGGTTGCGCTCGGGACCGCTCTTGTATTTCATCACGCTCGTACGACTGATGACCTTCAAGTCCGCGATCTTGGCGAGGTCCGACAGAATCTCGTCCTGAACGCCGCCAGCGAAGAACGCGTTCTCCTCGGACTTGCTCAGATTTTCAAACGGCAGCACAGCGATGCTTTTCTCCGGGATGGTCGTTATACCCACACTCTTCGCCTGTGACACGGGTTTGGCCTGCTGCTTCAAGACTCCAAAGTACAGGCCAGCAAGCAAGAGAACGCAGAGCGCCATAATGCCACCGACAAGCAGCTCTTTATTAGTTGGATTTTTGACGAAAGTCGTCCTTACTCTCGACTGTCCTGATGGAAGCTGGAGCCGTTGTGCAACCTCGACTGCCGATGAAGGTCGCCGCGATGGATCCTTAGCCAGACAAGCCGCTACCACTTTTTCCCAAAGCGGTGGAACGAACGCCGGCTCGATATCCAATTCCTTGCGCCGCTCTTTCATCGAAGGAGCAACTCGCTCGCAAATTTGCCGATCGATATTGCCCGAATAGAACGGCGGCTTGCTGGTAAGCAATTCGTAGACGCTTGCGCCTAACGAGTAGATATCGTCGAGATGTGTGGCGCGCTCCCCATCCAGCTGTTGTGGGCTCATATAAATGAGCGTGCCGCTCCGACCTTGCTCCATCGTCAACCGGCTCACTGAATCACTGAGGCTGCGCGCTATACCGAAGTCTGCCACCTTCAGATCGCCTCGTTGATTCACCATCAGGTTTGCGGGCTTCAAGTCACAATGGACGACGTTCGCGTGACTGTGCGCATAATCGAGCGCGTCACAAAGCTGACTCGTCCAGATAGCAATCTCATCCGGTTCAAAGACTTTCTGCTCTTTCTCAGCTCGCAGGTTCGATAACGTTTCGCCATCGATATATTCCATCGAAATGCATCCGGAGCGTTCGTCGTGTACGAAGTCGTGAATCCGAACGATATACGGATGAGTCAATTCGAGACAGCGCTTTGTCTCACGCTTGAGCTGATCAAACACCGAACGATCTTGGATCATTAAGTCGGGAAGGAATTTCAGCGCGACATCGCGCTCCAGTTCTTCATCGCGTGCCAGCCAGACAATTCCCATTCCGCCTCGTCCGAGGACCTTGACCAGCGTGTAGCGGCCAAAGACTTTTTGTCCACTGGCGAACTCACGCGACGTCGCCGCTGCGACATTACCCGCGGGCTCGTTAGTCACTTTGATAGAGTATACATCATTAAGATAGAAAGGAAGTTTAAAGCTGGAGGGCGGAACCTCTTCGGATTCGCGCGGGCTCGCTCGCCCTCATATGAGACGCTTTGCGTCTACCACGACTTTTCCGTAGAATGTCCCTAAGTGAGCGTACCCCCAGAGGAAGGTGCCTGGCTCGAAGCGGCCGATGGCAAACGCCATCCGATCCACGGCAGTTGCTCGCTCGGACGAACCGCCGCCAACACGATCGTGTTGGAGTCGCCGAAAGTGTCGCGCCGACACGCGCTGATTCATCTGCAAAATATCGGCGAACCCTGGCTGATAGATTTCGGCAGCAGCAACGGAACTTTTTTGAACAAGCGACGCATTCATCAACCGATTCGACTGAGCGACGGCGATCAAATCACAATCGGAGATGAGGTTTTCAAATTCCGTCAACCGCTCGCGATTTCAGACGAATACAAAACGGTCGTGACGCAACGAACGTTGCGGGAAATCGAGAATATTCCTTGCTGGCTTCTCGTCGCGGACATTCGCGATTTCACGCGGCTCAGCCGGCGCATGCAGAGCGAGGACTTGGACGTTCTTCTCGGAGCATGGATTTTTAGTTGCAAGGAGATCATCGAGAATCAGCACGGGATAATTAACAAATATCTTGGCGATGGCTTTCTTGCCTATTGGCGGGACGCCGCGACGAGTCCGGAAGACATCGTTGCGGTAATCTCCGCGCTCAAAGAATTGCAGCGAAAAGAACGGCCGGAGTTTCGCCTCGTTGTTCACTTCGGAGCGGTCGCGATTGGGGGAGTCGCGTCGATGGGCGAGGAAAGCTTGATGGGAGGCGAAGTGAATTTGATTTTTCGTCTGGAAAAGCTGGCGGGCTCGTTAGGCGAGCCTTGTTGCCTGAGTGAAACGGCACACACGACGCTACACGGACTCGTTCCGACACGTTCGCTTGGTGAATTCGAGTTGAAAGGCTTTGAGGGAAAGTGCGCGTTCTTTGCTCTTTAGCTCAGCGAGATCAGAGTCAGGACGTAAGTCCACGCGCCATTTAAAAGCTAGCCTTGAGATTTCCACTCACATCGGCCCGATTTAATCGGCAAAATAGGTCACACCGTCAACTATTCCCCGCATTCGTTCAGCACTTAACCGCGGTTATCTTTTCGGGATCGCGAGCCGTTACGGTGTGAGTTGTTTCGTAAAAACTGCGTGGAATCGTTGACGATACGCGAGGGAAAGAGATCCGAAATCAGGGCCGAACGCGGCAAGATTCAATACGATCATGACGAGGGCGAAAAGATACATTCCCATTGTCAATCCGATGGCGACATGCATCCCCAGAATGCAAACCAGCCAAACGGACCCAGTCTTTTTCATCCAAATGAAAAATACATAACCAAGTTCGAGTAGACAGATTGAAATTCCGAGGATAGGCAGAAGGTATTTAAATCGAATAAGAACGTCCGGTGAAATGATGTTAAAAGGTGGTCGTGTCATTGATCGCCAGAGATTTGTTCCATCCCACCAGCCGCTGCCCAGGCATTTCGCCAGGCCTCCAAAAAAATAAACGAAGCACAGGTGCAACTGTAAGACGCGCCGCCAAAAGCCTAAAAGTTGTGGATCCTTCGGTTTTGTTTTTACAAGCCGGTGATCAAGGGAGTACCGATCAGGCAGCGGCGACAACATCAAATAAAATAGTCCGATGGTCATGAAGTTATCGGCGCCGTATGCCAGTAACCCGCCACTTTCAGCTGCGCAGAGGTGAAGAAACCAGGCAATAATTGCTGCCGGGCGGCAGAAAAGTCCCAGCAACAAACAACATCCCGCACAAAGCAAGCAGGCCCAGGCAACAGAAAGTACTGTTTCTTCGCCGATGCCGATGTGGCCGCCAAGAGCAACAAGCCAGCCAAGTTTCGGAATGAGACGACTGTCGAAAGAGGTAATAGCCTCTCCCAATTCGCGGCTGACAAGACCGCTGCCAGTCCTGGCGAACAAGTAATTCCAGTCACTTTTCAAGAACAGCGCGTAGACTGCGACTTGCAGACCCAGGCCGATACGCAAAACGGCCAGCCACTTATCGGTTTCTGGCGGAAACAGAAAGTCCATCAATCGCTTCCACCATCGTCGTAGCCATGTCATCGCGTTGTTGACTGGTTTTCTTTGTTACGAAGGCTGAAATCGAAGCTGAACAGCGGTTGGAACGATTCTCTTTTTCCATGTTCAAAGTCGCGGATGCCAGGCTGGTTGACCGATCCGAAAATGGCCCGAATCTTTTCCACATCACGGTGCTCCTGCCAAACCGAGAACGCGAGCATTTTGACGACCACTTCCCGCAAAGGCTCGTAACCGGGCTCCGCCAACCTGTCTAATAAACTGTCCAAACGCAGGGCGGCGGCTCCACCACTCACATGTGGCGAATCATATTCTACCCGGCCATCATGATAATATAGTTCCAGGATCAATCTGTGGTACCCTGGGACGTTCGGCGCAAAAAAGGTGTATCCCGATTGGCTGCCCGCAGCGTCCAGATAGGTCGCTATACCCCGGCGCACCGGATTTGAGGCAGCCATCTCCTTCCCCAACACCGACGCCGCAGCCAGCTCGCCCTTGCGCGCGTAGCTATCAAACGCGGACGGCAATATGGTCAGGCCGTCCGCGACAAGCGAGAATATCCCGGCAACGCAAACTGCTGCTATGAGGAAGAAATGTACCCCGGCCCAAGCCGCGTAAATGCGCTTAGCGCCCAAACCACGTCCTTCAGGTCACCGAACTAAAACGGCGAACCAGGCTTAAAATGCCTTCGCGACTAATTTCAAATTCTCAGTCGAGGCAAAGCTCTCCCTGGTCATGGGTAGGACTTGCTCAACGAAGCGAAAAGCCGCGCCGCTGGGGCTGGAGTCTGCATAAAACAGTGTTGCTTTATCAGTTTGAATACTCTTCAACGGACGAGCCAGAGTGCTTCGGTTATGAGTGGGCGTATGCATTGCAAGGGCGCTAACCCCGACAACTGCTGCCACCACGAGTACTGCCGCGACAAAACGTTTAGCGATTTCCCCTTTGTTCTTTTTCATAACGTGGCAGATAAGTGGGAGTTACCTTTTTGTCAAGAACCAAAAACAAGAAGAATATTTTCGCACGGTCGGATTGTGTTGGTCAATTGACAATCGAATGATCATCGAAGAAGGCACGCCGAAAAGTGGCGCAACTTTGCAAGTTGCGCTTAAATAAAGAGCAAGTTAGAAACTTGCTCCACAATGAACGGCCTGGCGGTCCGTCGCTACCGCTTATGAGATGGCGTTCAAAAGCCTACGGCGTGCCGCCTACTTCGGCGCAAGCGAAGCGACGATCTTATCAAAGCGCGGATCGCCGCGCAGCGGATCCCAAATCGGATTGAGACGCAAATGGCCGTAGCTGAGCGGTGCCCCCGGCAGCTTCGCTACCTCAGTCAATTGTTCGATTGCCCGATCCTTTTCGCCTGTCCATGCATAAATGACGGCCAAGTACTGGAGCGACATCGGGCCCTCGATGGCGCTCTTGCTGATAGGTATCAGTTCGACGGCGCGCCGGCCTTCGCGGATGGCGTCCTCCTTATTTCCCAGAGCAGCATCAACCACACCGAGCGCGCATAGGGCCGCTGCATAATCGGGTTGGTCGCGCACGATTTGCCCGAGTTCTTTTCGCGCGTTGGTGAAGCCAGCGCGGGCTGCCGGCTCGTCGCCGCGGAGCCGCGCGACAAGACCCTCGCACCAACTGCTAGGGAAGGGAATGTTTTCGTCGTAGCACCCGGTGCCGCCAGCCGGCATGGCGCCCAGAGCGCGTTCGGCCGCGGCGGAATCGCGTTCGCGAAAGGCAAGCGCGAGCCATCGGTCCGCGAGAAGAGGCGCCGCGTTCGGGTCCTCGGCCAGGATCGTCTCAATTGTGGTGTGCAGCGGTTTTGGATTTGCGTGCCATTCGAGATCCACCCAAGCGCGCCTTACCCGGCTCGTGACGTCTTTCGGAACCATGGCCAGCACGCGGTCCAGAGTGGTGGTCGTCTCCTTGTAGCGGCGCAGAGCCTCGTAAGTAAGAGAGATTTGCTGGAGTATGGAAAAATTGCGCGGATCCAACTCCAACGCCTGCTTCATTTCCTCCAAGGCTTTCTCCCAGCGACCCTGCCGCCGGTCAATGTAACCAGCCGTAAGAGGAATTCTAGATTCGTTCGGGAGCGTATGTCGGGAGGCAACCAGCTCCTTTTGGGCTCCGTCGTAATCTCGATACGCCCAATAAAGGTGCTGCGCGAGGGCCAGATGTGCCTCTCCCGAATCGGGGCTTAGATTGCGAATCGATTGAATGGCTGTTTCGGCCAATTTAAGGCGTGCCTCCGTATGGTCGAAACCAAGGAAATAAATCCGGTCATGCGCCTCCGCTAGCCGGTAATAGGCAGCAAAAAACGAGGAGTCGCGTGCGACAGCCTGTTCAAGCAATTGCACGGCCTCGAACAAATCTTCTTTTGCCCGGGCGGCGGCGGTAAAGGAAATGCCATTGATAAGGTCCCTGGCTCGCAAGTAGAGATCGTAGGCAACTAGATCCGTGGTCGGTGGCTGTTCGATGGCGGCTTTCTCGACAACTGAGACTTTGGTTTCAAGCTGATCTGCGACTTTTTGCGCGATCTCGCTTTGGATTGCGAACACGTCAGTCAAATCCCTGTCGTATTCCTCCGCCCAAACATGAGTGTCGGTGCGCGTGTCAATCAATTGGGCGTTTATGTGGATCTTGCCCGGGTCCCTGCGGACGCTTCCTGTCAGCACGTGAGAGACATTCAGTGCCTGCCCGATTTGCTGCGTATTCCGTGCGCCACGATATTCCATGACGCTGGTGCGACTGATTACCTTCAGGTCGCCCACCTTGGCCAGTTTGGTCAAAATACCGTCCTGGATGCCATCGGCAAAAAACGCGCTCTCTTTAGTGTCGCTCAGATTTTCAAAGGGCAGCACAGCAATTCCAGTCATTAGTGGACGGTGGACCGCTTCGCTTTCCCAAGTCATTATCCCGACCGCTGTCCCTAGTGCGAACAAAAGCGCACCCATTCCCGCAACAAGTGGATTGCGTCGCGACCAGCGCAACGCGCGCACCGGCGCCGAAACAGGACGCGCAATGATATGGCGGCCTGCGAGCCAGCGTTCAAGGTCTTCGGCCAGATCGCCGGCGGAGCGATAACGAGCGTTTGGTTCACGCTCCAGACATTTTGCGCAAATGGTTTCCAGATCGTGGTCGAGCCTTGGCGTGAAAGAACGCAGTTTCGGTGCCGGCTTTTCGGCCGCTTGTTGAATGACAGCAAGCGCGTGCTCGCCCAGGAATGGTGCCCGGCCAGTCAAAAGATTAAACAAAATCGCGCCGAGACTGTAAATGTCCGCCGCTGGTGTGAGTTTCGCAGCCGATCCGTTTGCTTGTTCGGGCGCGATATAACCGGGTGTGCCAAAAATCGTCAGCGTTTGCGTAAGATCGCTCGGGGTGTCGAGCCATTTGGCCAATCCGAAATCGCTCACCAGCGGTTCGCCGCGCCCGTCGAGCAAAATGTTTCCCGGTTTTAGATCCCGATGAAGAATGCGGTGAGCGTGCGCGTATTGGACGGCGCGCGCGACCTTTGCCATTAGCGCCACGCTTCGGCGCGGTTCCTTACGCAGCGCCGGCCCCGCGTCCACCAGACTGCCGCCGGACGCAAATTTCATGCTGAAGGACGGAAGACCGTCCTCGTTTTCGCCGACTTCATAAATGGGCAGAATGTTCGGATGATCGAGTTTCGCTGCAGCTTCGGCTTCACGGCGGAAACGAACCAGCGTCTCCTGCGAATCGGCGTGATAAGTCAAAATGCACTTTACCGCGACGATGCGCCGCGAGTGCCGTTGCCGCGCGCGATAAATGACGCCCATGCCGCCGCGCCCGATCTCTTCGAGAATTTGATAATTGCCCAGCCGCCAATCGGCGTCGCGCACATCGATTCCAGCGAGCACGTCCTCGAGCGTTTCATGGTTGCAAGTATCAGCGCCCAGACCCTGATACAGCAGACAGGTCAAACAGAGACCGCGCCCAACCCGTGATGTCGATCCACATTCTGGACACGGGACCGGTTCTTTCCGGAGCCGCACCGAAGTAGAAGGGGCGTTCATGGGGAAATGTTGAAAAACTACAACTGTTGCAAAATTACAAAGTTACAAGGGGCAGGGATGAAGCGATGCTGAGTCGTGAGTCGTAAATTGTAAATTGTGAATTGTGAATTGTGAATCGTCAATCGCTAAATTTTTAAATCGTTAAATCACTTCGCGGCAGTCAACGCCGAAAACAGATACCGGAGTTCGTCCTCGATTTCGTCGGGTTTCTCGACGGTTCTGGCAACTTCTTCGCGGAGCAGCCCGCGATAGCGCCCGCGCAACCGGTGCACGAGGCTTTTCAGCGCCACTTCCGACAGGCCGAGCGTCTTTGAGAATTTGGCGTAGCAAACATCTTCTCGCTCCGCCGTGAGACAAACACTCAACACATCAAAGACACGCCGCCGGCCACGCTTTTCGCATTCATCGCCCAATCGCCGCAACGCGCGCTCGACCACCGTTGCCGCCCAGCGCACATCAAAAATCCGTTCCGGCGACCACCTCTCCGAATCCTGGGTTGGAATCGACAAATGCGATGGCGCCTCCGCCATCCATTCGTCCCAGGAAACAAATTGCACGTCGCCACCGCGTTTCCGCGTGTGACGCTTTGCTTCGGCATTCCGCAAGAAATCCTGCAGCGCCTTGAGTACGAGCGAACGAAACCGTCCGCGATTCCGATCGGCACGCTGAAGGAGTTGACCTTTAAGCATCATAACGAAAAAATCCTGCGTGAGATCCTGTGCGTTGGGGACAGAATGGCCCTGGTGGTAGATGAAAGCGAAAACCGGCCGCCAATAAATTTTGCAAAGCTCGGCGAGCGCTTTGCGCGTCTTCTGCTCGCCGCCTTCCGAATCCGCGCAGGAAAGAATGACGCTCCACCGCGTCGTCACGAAGCGGTCGCGGCGCTGACCGATAATGGGAGTATCTGAATCCAAAAGCACCGAGGATAATACTCACGCAATTGTCAGGCAAGCTTAAACCTCCAAAAAAGACGTCAGTATCGTTATCCGGAAATTGCAGGGCGAGGTTCTCGAAAAATTTCGAAAACTTTTCAGAAACGATTGTTTCATTTTAATTTTCTGGTTCCGGAAGCACTCGCTTGGGGAATTAGCACCATGATAGAAGAACAGAGCGTCTCGCCAATCGGGACACTAGCCTGATTGAACGCCTGATTTTTACCTAGGAAAAGTGGCGCGAAATTCCCTAGTCAATCGTTGAAGTTATGATCAGGGAGGCGGCGTTCGTTCACATTGATCGCGCATGAGCTGTAGCCACTTTACTGCGCGCACCTCTGTAGCCGCTTCGCTGCGCGAAGCGCTATGCCAAATTAAGGATTGCGGGCGACACGCCCGCCACTACAGAAAAGGGCGGCGGCTTACTTCTTGGGCTGGGCCTGTCGAGCACGGGAGGTCGTCCAAGATTGGGTCGGCGACAGATTTTCCGCAGCCCACTTCCGGGCAAACTGTTTGAGTTCAGCCGCGCTGTGCAGGGACAGTTTGCATTTGATTTTTTCGCGGTGGGTCTCGACGGTCTTGGGGCTGAGGT
>QHNJ01000013.1:0-2149 GCA_003218395.1 Verrucomicrobiota bacterium | reverse complement strand
CGGAGCACGCGTTCGGCGAAAATCAACTCGTCGTATTGTGAAAGGACGAGCATCTTTAGGGCGGGATGCTCGACGCGCAATGATTTGATCAGGTCAAGCGCATCACCGCCCTTCAGACGCAAATCGAGAAGCAGTAGATCGGGTTTGCATTGCTCGACGAGCCGCTTCGCATCCGAGGTATTGTCGGCTGCGCCGGTACAGGTGAGGTCCGGCTGGCGACAAATCAGTTGCATGAGGCCATCGCACAGCACCGGATGATCCTCGACCACGATGACGCGCGACTTTTTCTGGCCTTGTTCGTTCGGTGTCATGGTATGGGACGAACGCCGACCTCCGCGTGCAGCGGCACGCGGCAGGTGACGATTGTGCCTGTGTTGCGATTCGATCGCACTTCACACGCGCCGCCGATGCACTGCGCTCGGTATCGCATGATGCGAAGACCCATTCCCTCCGATACGGCCCTCGTATCGAACCCCCTCCCGTCGTCTCGAACCGTCAGCACCATGTTCTTCTGATCGCAGGCAAGATCGATCCGCACCTCGCGAGCGGCACCGTGCTCCACCGCATTATGCACCGCTTCCTGCACGATCCGATAAAGTTGGGCTGCCACGGGCGCGCTAATCGAGAGAGAGGAGGCGTCGGCTTTGACGATGCCGTTAACACGGCAATTCTTCCGCACACTCGTTGCGAGCGCCTGGAGGGCCGTTTTCAGATCTCGGTCGGCTCCCTCGAGACTGCGTGCGGTGAGCCGGGTCTGCTTGGCTGCTTCATTGGCAAGCCGGACGATCGCTAAGGCCTTTTCAGCTTCCTTCGGACGTGCTGCGCGCAATTCTTGCTCAAGCAGTTTGGCGCTCAAAGCGATGCCCACGAGGTGTTGTCCAACACCGTCGTGCAAATCGTAAGCAATCCGCCGTTGTTCGCGTGCACAGATCTCGATCACCTCACGCTCGAGCCGGGCGCGCTCGGCGACCTCCTTCTCAAGCAACGCAGTCTTCTGCTGCCTCACTTGCTCGATTTCATCGCGATGCTGTTGGGCCTGGAGCTCTGTCTGTTTTCGAGCAGTGACGTCCATGCTGACTCCCAGAAGTCGCATCGGCTTCCCATGTTTGTTCACGTGTGCGCGTCCACGCGCTGCGACCCAGCGCTCACTGCCGTCCGCAAGGGGAATCCGATACTCTGCCTCGTAATCTTTGCCGTTTTCGATCGCATCCCGAAGTGCCTGTCGGACTTTATCGCGATCATCTGCATGCCATCGGGAAATGAGGTCTTCGAATGTGATCTTTCCGGAAACAGGGAAGCCCAACTGAGCACGGCGCGTCGGCGTGACCCAGATCTCATCCTTGCTCAAATCCCACTCCCATAGCCCGAGATCAGCCGAGTCGGCCGCTAAGTTGAGCCTGCGATCGCTTATTTCCAATTCACGCGCGAGATGCGCCGCTCGAGCCATGTCGTTACTCAACTCGTAGCCCATCGCCGCCACGACGGCGGTATATGTGAATCCGAGGAAAAAGGGGACTTCGATGACGCCCCAGATTACGAGCGGGACGTGCCACGCCAGGATCGCGCCGAAAATCATGCTACCGCCGACGAGCAAAGCGCGTCGCCGATCACCCCGGCGCCAGACGGTAATCGTGGCATCCACGGAAAAGATAAGCAGCAAGAGCACACTAAAGCTACTAATCAGACCCCATGGATTGGGGAGGCCGACGGGCACTGAGACGATCTCGCCGCCCCATGAAAAGTGGTGGATGTCTGTAATTGTCCGGAAATTGACACTCACCGGAGAAATAAAATTGAGGATCAATACTAGTGTCCGCAGGCCGTAGATGCTCCACGCCAGCCATCGTCGTCCGGCGCGGAGATAGAGTCGCACGAAAGCCACGAACGACACTGTGAGTACCCACGTGGGCAGATGTATCCAGCGCACCAAAGCTTGGTATCGCTCAACCGTCTGGGCATTGAGCATCCCTAACTCGAACGCAGAGATGGCCGCCGCGGCGACCGCGCTACAGGAAAACAACAAATGCACCCAGTTCTCGCGCTGTTTGCACCAGACTGCGCAATAGAACGCCCCGAGCGTCAAACATGCACCCACATTTATCGACCAGACAATGGTGATCCAGCTCATCGGATGATGGCGACTAACCCT
>QHNJ01000072.1 GCA_003218395.1 Verrucomicrobiota bacterium | reverse complement strand
CGTTTTACAACGTGTTGGAGGATGAGGCCCGCCCAGACCGGAGGCGCGAGGTCTTTTGGTATTACAAAGCCGGATTTAACGCTGCGCGGCTATTGGAGGACGATTCAAAATGGGAATCTGCTGCTGCTATCTACGAAAAACTGGCGGCGGCCGGCGGGAGTCGAAGCGAAGAGGCAAAAGCGCGTCTCAACCATCTGCGTCTGGAACATTTTCTTTGGACGGATTGATTCGCCATGGCTGAAAGAGTCGTATTTCTGTCCTGACGCAGCTTCGAATAAGCTTGCAAAAATTCGCAACGGGAGAACAATCAAGGCATGAAAACAGGAAGCAGGTTCAGTCGCGCATGCGGCTGGCCGGTTCGATGTGCAAGTGTCGTGCTCGTGCTGGCATTTTGCACATCGGCATTTGCGGATCCGAACAAGAACGTGGTCCTGCCTGCAACAGAGCAGTCGGCCCACAAGACCGTGAAGAAGGTGTGCTACGTGGTGACCGGGACCTCCCGTATCCCGCAGCCTTGCACACGGCTTGCCGCAATTCCGACCACCGCCAACCCGATGCTGATTCTCGGGCACAAGACGACCGAATAAAACAAGTTCCGCAATACCGAGTTCGCCAGAAGGGTGCGCTGCCCGGCGCGGCAGCGCTGCTAAGTGCTTTTTGTTTTTGCTTTCCAAGCCATCAGTCCACGGAGCCGTGCGCCGACCTTTTCGATCGGATGTTTTTGAGCTTCGCGCAGCAAGTTCGCGTACCGCGCTCGGCCGGTATTCATTTCCCGAATGAATTCCCTCGCGAATTTGCCTGAACGGATTTCCCGCAGCGCCGACCTCATGTGTTTTTGCACCGTTTGATCGATAATTTTTCGGCCAACGGTTAATTCTCCCCATTTTGCAGTATCGGAAATCAATGTGCGCATCCCGGCAATCCCCTCTTCGTAGATGAGATCGACAATAAACTTGAGTTCGTGCAGACACTCGAAATAAGCGAGCTCGGGCGGATAACCTGCGTTAACGAGAGTTTCAAAGCCAGCGCGAATGAGCGCGCTTGTACCGCCGCAAAGTACCGCTTGCTCGCCAAAAAGATCGGTCTCCGTCTCCTCCCGAAAACTTGTTTGTAGCACGCCCGCACGCGTGCAGCCGATTCCTTTTGCCCACGCCAAGGCCGTTTGCCTGGCGCGCCGGCTTGGATTTTGATGAATTGCGATCAGCCCCGGCGCGCCACGTCCTCGGAGAAATTCCCGGCGCACCATTGGTCCGAGGCCTTTGGGCGCGACCATCACAACATCGACATCTTTTGGTGGAACGATGGTGCGATAGTAAATTGCGAAGCCATGCGCGAAGAGCAGCGTTTGGCCGGAGTGCAAATTCGGAGCGATCTGCGCCGCGTAAATGGCAGGCATCTGTGTGTCTGAGAGCGCAAGAAAAATAATGTCCCCGCGTCGCGCCGCTTCTGCCGTGCCGAGAACGATGAGACCACTTCGCCTGGCGCGCACGCGGGACTTGCTGCCAGAATAAAGTCCGACAGTTACCTTAACGCCGCTATCCCTGAGATTGAGAGCTTGAGCACGGCCTTGCGCGCCGAAGCCGATCACCGCGCATGTCTTTCGCTTCAGCCAGCGAAGATCGGCGTCTTTGTCAGTATAAATGCGCGCGGCCAAATTTAGCTGGGTCGCTTGGCCAAATAGGACTTTGCTGTCGCGAGCAGCGATTTGTCGTCATTATCGGTTAGCCCTCCGAGGAATCGACGGATTCGGCGAAACGATTGACGCAGGAACAGATCGGCCGCGGAGTGATCCGTTGGCGCCGAGTCTCCATTTCGACGCGCGAGCTGGATCTCGGCATCCTGGCGGCTGAGGACGCAGGTCGAGGCAAAAAGATCCATTGCCGCTCCGGCAATCCGTTCTTGAACAAGCTGCATATCGAGGATCGGCTCGCGATAAGCGATCAACGCGCGATTGACGGCGAAATTAAAACGCCAAATCAAGCGGCCGAGCTGCCGCGCATGCGCGCGAAGCTGCTCGCTTTCAACAGGCAAGTCAGACACGCGAATAGCCGCGCCAAGGCGGTTCATTCCCGCAGTCCATGCCCTGCTTATCTGACCGCGGGATGGTTTCATCATGGTGTCGTAAATTTCCTTGAACTCCATTCCCGGCCCGCGCATGCCGACGAGCGCGATAAACGAGGTCAGCACTTCATTACTGCCTTCGCCGATTTGATTGATCCGCGCATCGCGCAGCATTCTTTCCAGCGGAAGATCGACAAAGTAAGCCGAGCCGCCATAAATCTGAAATGCGTCGTTGATTACTTCCCAAAGCCGCTCGGTCGTGAAAACTTTGAGCATGGCTGTCTCGATCATGTAATCCTCCAGCCCGCGGTCGATGAGCGACGCGGTGATCGTAGTCATTGCTTCCATGGCGTAAGCGTCTGCCGCCATGCGCGCGATCTTTTTCTTGACCAGATCAAATTCACCAAGCGTTTTGTTGAACTGTTTGCGCGTGTTCGCGTGTTCGATTGCCAAACGCAAGCAGGTTTTGGCCGCACCCGTGCAACACGCGCCGAACGTGGTCCGGCCAAAATCGAGGACTGTTAGTGCGACTTTCAGCCCTTTGCCCATCGGACCGAGGATATTTTCCTTTGGAACCGTGACGTCGCGCAACGCGAATCGTCCTGTGGCCGTGCCGCGGATTCCCATCTTCGGCATACGCGCATCGAGGATCGTGAAGCCGGGCATGTCGGGTGTTACGAGAAATGCCGTGATCGCTGTCTTGTCCGACCCGGGCACCGGCGTCCGCGCCATCACTGTCAGTACGTGCGCGATCGCCGCATTGGTGATGTAACGCTTTTCCCCATTCAAAATGAAGTGCGCGCCGTCGTCAGTTGGACGAGCCTGCATTTGCACGTTTGCCGCATCGGAGCCGGCTTCCTGCTCGGTCAACGCGAATGCGCCAAGCTGCTGGCCGGTTACCAATTTCGGAAGCCATTTCTGGTTTTGCTCGGGCGTTCCAAAAAGCAGCAACGCACGAATGCCGATGGAGTGGTGCGCGTTTACGAAAACCGATGTAGATGCGCAGCGACGCCCAATTTCTTCCAGTAGTTTACAATTAGCCATCTGCGTGAAGCCCCGTCCGCCATATTCCACTGGCGCAGTCGCACCGAGCACCCCGACGCGTCCAAGACCATTAATGACATCGCGCGGAATGTCCGCTTGTCGATCTATCTCCGCAGGATCGAGATGTTCGTCGAGAAATTGCCGAAGTTCGGCCAGCGACTTGTCCAACTCCGTTTGTTGCGCTGCCAGGATCCGTGGATAAGGCATCACCCAATCAGAAACGAAATGACCCTGGAAAAGCCCCTTGGCAAAACCAAGCGCTTGCGGCCCCGCAAAAAGGAGTTCCTCTGCCTGCTGAATTTCTTTTTGTCGCTGTGTGTCAAGTTTGTTCATTAAATTCACCCTGGGAAATAGCGGGTCACGAACTGTAGCCAGCCGACTTCGCGTGTCCACTCGGGCAGGTGACTCCGTGTCGTAAAACGTTCCAAATCCCAACGTTCTCCGCGACAGCTGGGCTTGCCTAGGGGCAAAATGCAGAGAGGGCGCCGACTCAAAAGCGATAACCTCAAGTTTGGATATGGGAGCTTGAGATTTAAGGCTTCGCCGTTAGCTGCATCCCTGGCTTGTGCCGCATTCGGTGCAGACGCCGCATGCGCCTGCGCGGATAACCTTGTCGCTGCCGCATACCGAGCACGTGATTCCCATAAAGATGCTGCCAAGCGCCACCGTCACCCGATTCGCATGGCCGCTACCATTTCCGTCCTGTCCCGCGGCGGCGGGATCGTTGGGCGGATGGTTCGTGATCACATCGATCAACTCTTTCTCGCCCGTGCGCGCCAAATCGGATACCGGCCGGTTCACCGCCTTCTTCTCGATCTCGGCAATTTCCTTGAGCGGTAAGTCCGGCTGAGTTCGATTCGGCGATGTCGCCTCCTTGTAGCCTTTGATGAATTGGCACGCCAGCCAGCGAAAGACATAATCAGTAATGCTGGTCGCATGGCGAATATCCGGATTCTTTGTGAATCCACTCGGCTCAAATCGCTGATAGGCGAACTTTTTCACCAGACTCTCCAGCGGCACACCGTACTGCAGGGCGATCGACGTGAGTGTGCCGACGGTATCCATTAACCCGCCGATCGTGCTTCCTTCCTTCGACATCGTAATGAAGAGCTCACCGGGCTGACCGTCTTGGTACAAGCCGACTGTGATGTAGCCTTCATGCCCGGCGATCTCGAATCGGTGGGTGAGCGAAGTGCGCGTGTCGGGCATGCGATGCCGGACCGGTTGATTCAGCCGGCCACGTAATGTCGCCAGTTCTTCTTCCAGTTCGAGAATACGTTCTTGAAGTTCCTCACGCTCGGCGGCGACATTCAGTGGGCCGGCATCGCCGATGCCCGCTAGAGCGGTGCCCATGTCTTTTGTCTTGCGTGTGTTTAGAGGCGCGGATCGTTTGGAGCCATCCCGATAAATCGCGATCGATTTCAATCCCAGTCGCCACCCTTCCACGTAAGTGTTCATGATGTCGTCCACGGTGGCTGCTTCTGGCATGTTAACGGTCTTCGAAATTGCGCCGCTGAGGAATGGCTGCGCTGCGGCCATCATCCGCAGATGCGCCATGTAATTGAGACTGCGTTCGCCTTTAAACGGTTTAAATGCGCAATCAAAGATCGACAAGTGCTCCGGCTTCAGCCCGGATGAAATCGCCGATCCATCGGTGTCAGTGACGTCCTCGATTGTGTCGAATGCGTCGATATGCGCGATGATGTGCTCGATCTCTTCGGAATTGTAACCAAGTTTCTCGAGCGCAGGCTTAACCGTCTGGTTGACGATTTTGAGCATTCCACCGCCGGCCAGCAGCTTGTATTTTACGAGCGCAATGTCCGGTTCAATTCCCGTGGTATCGCAATCCATCAGGAAGCTAATTGTCCCTGTCGGGGCGAGGACGGTGACTTGCGCGTTACGATAACCGTAGCGCTTTCCGAGTTCCGCTGCGCTGTCCCAAATCTTTGCGGCTTCTTCTTTCAAATGGGCGAACTCTTTTGCATCCGAAATCTCGCGCACTGCGCAGCGATGCAGCTCGATCACTTCCAGCATCGATGCGACGTTGTCTTTGGCAGCCGGCTTTGCCACGCCGCTCGCGCGCGCATCGCGATAACCAGGAAATGGCCCGATCGCCCGCGCCAATCGCGCGCTTTGTTCGTAGGCTTCGCCGGTCATGATGGCGGTGATCGCGCCGCAGAGCGCCCGGCCTTCCACACTGTCGTAACCGAACCCGTAACTCATGATCAGTGAGCCAAGGTTCGCGTAACCAAGCCCAAGCGTGCGGAAAATATGCGAGTTCTCCGCGATTTCTTTGATCGGATAACTCGCGTTATCGACGATGATTTCTTGCGCAGTAATGAAAATGCGCACGGCCGCTTTGAATCGCTCGACATCGAAATCGCCCTCCGCAGTCTTGAACTTCATCAAATTCAGCGACGCAAGATTGCACGCCGTGTTATCGAGGAAGAGATATTCCGAGCAGGGATTAGTGGAATTTTGCCGATCCGTGCCTTTGCAGGTGTGCCATTTGTGAATCGTGGAATCGAACTGCATTCCCGGATCGCCGCAGACATGCGTTCCTTCGGCGATTTTGCGCAACAGCGTGCGAGCATCTTTGCGTTCGCACGGCTTCCCATCGAGCACCCGACGCGTCCACCACTCGCGGCCTTCCAGAGCCGCTTCCATAAATTCGTCGCTCACCCGTACGCTGACATTTTCGTTTTGATACATCACCGAGCCGTAGGCGTCGCCGTTGTAACTGCCATCATAGCCTTGCTCGATCAGCGCCCACGCTTTTTTCTCTTCCTTCTGTTTGGCGTCGATGAACTCTTCGATATCCGGGTGCCAATCTTTGAGCGTGTTCATCTTCGCGGCTCGCCGCGTTTTGCCGCCGCTCTTCACGACGTTTGCAACTTGATCGTAAACTTTCAGGAACGAGAGCGGTCCGCTCGGTTTGCCGCCACCGCTTAATTTTTCTCTCGTCGATCGTAGCGAAGTAAGGTCTGTGCCCGTGCCGCTTCCGTATTTGAAGAGCATGGCCTCGCTCGTCGCTAGTCGCATGATGTCTTCCATCGTGTCGCCCACGCTTTGAATGAAGCAGGCGCTTCCCTGCGGATATTCGTACTGCGACGCAGCCCGTTCCGCCTTGCCGGTCTCGCGATTGTAAAAATAATTGCCGGCTCCGGCGCCTTTGCCCACACCGTATTGATGATACAAGCCAACATTGAACCAGACCGGCGAATTAAACGCGCCATGCTGGTTCACACAAAGCCACGTTAATTCGTCGTAAAAAATTCCCGCCGTTTCCGCATCCGCGAAGTAACCATCCGCTAGCCCCCAATCAGCAATTGTGCGAGTGACGCGATGAATCAATTGCCGCACCGAAGTCTCTCTGCCGCCTTTATGGGGATCGGTGCCGTTCGCGATGTCGCCGTAGAAATATTTCGACACCGCTATCTTGGTCGCGAGAGCGCTCCAGCTCTTCGGGACCTCAATGTGCTCTTGTTTGAAAATCACTCTGCCACTGTCGTCAGTAATCTCCGCTGTGCGGCGTTCCCATTCGATTTGATCGAATGGCCCAACTGAGGCATCGCTGAACATGCGCTCAAAACGCAGGTTGCTATTTTTCTTTTTCCTGGTTCTGCTTGCTCGGCGCGCAGCCGGTTTAAGCGGTCCATTGAGTGAGGCGGGCGGAATTCCGGGTTTTAGTTGAATCATGGCGTTGGGAGGGTTGAGGTTAATAAATGGGAATAATGGTGAACAGCGGCGCTAACAACCTGTGAATTCCAGTCAGCAACAAGTAATAGCGTGGCCGCCCAGCGGACACACAATATGCAGTACTGGAAGAGTCGATGGCAAGCCTAAATTTGTAACATTTTTCAAAAACTTTTCTCCCCAGAGGAAAAGCCACCGGCTAGGCTAAGCTTGGACGCCCTTTCGCCAAAGCTTCGATGTTGCGCTGATCGGTTCCGCCGCCGCCATGTCAAGGTGCCAAGTTGGAACGGCAATCCATAACGAACCGCCACATTGGCATAGCTCTGATAGATCTGGCGAAGCATAGCGCGCCCCGATTTGTCTTCGAGCAATTCGAATGATTCGAAGTTGCAGATGGCGGAATTGACCTCATGAATGATTAGCGTCTCGATACCGCCGCCCGTGAGTGTAATTATTACCGCGCCTCCATCGCGGCGCTTAAACTATGACGCCCCGATTCTCGAGTTCATACGCGAAGCTCGCGTCATGTTTGACCTTTGCAAACTCCGCGCGCTGTCTGATGATTGCGCGCGGCCAACTAAGATCGACAATAACACGAACCGGGAAGGGTGGCTGAGTCCGGTTTAAGGCACTCGACTCGAAATCGAGCGTGGGGCAACCCACCGTGGGTTCGAATCCCACCCCTTCCGCCACCTCGGCTTATCAAAGCGCATGGAACGAATTTT
>QHNJ01000012.1:21795-38386 GCA_003218395.1 Verrucomicrobiota bacterium | reverse complement strand
CACGCGCGGCCTTTCGTTAGGCAAGCTCATCCAGAACATTTTCACGTCGGCGAAAACGCTTTCGCTTTTCGCGTTGGTCGTGCTTGGAATTTTCGTCGGGCGCAATGCTGGCGCGCTCCATGCGAATTTCGCGAATTTCTGGACGCCGACCGCGGTTTCTCCAATCACATCGGATCTCCCGTTCATTGGAGCGGTTTCTGCGACGGGCGGTGCGCTAGGGATGTTGATCGCAATTTGCGTTGGCCAGGTCGGCTCGCTCTTTTCCGCGGACGCTTGGAACAACATTACGTTTACTGCCGGTGAAGTCCGCGAACCCCGGCGAAACATTCCGCTCTCACTTTTGTTCGGCACCGGATTGGTAATCACGTTGTATCTGCTTGCCAACGTGGCTTATCTCTGCGTACTGCCGCTGGACAAAATCCAGCACGCGCCCGATGACCGCGTCGGCACAGCGGCAATGGAAGTGATGTTCGGTGGCGCGGGAGCCGGCATCATGGCTGTGGCGATCATGATCTCCACGTTCGGTTGTTGCAACGGGCTGATTCTCGCCGGCGCGCGGGTGTATTACGCAATGGCACAGGATGGTTTGTTTTTTAGAGCGACGGCTCGACTCAATTCGAAACACGTGCCGGCAATCGCGCTGGTGCTTCAGGGAATCTGGACGGCGTTGCTCGTGCTGCCGCGTACGCGAAACATTGATGCAGCAACCGGCGCGGTCACCTACGGTAATCTTTACAGCAACCTGCTGGATTACATTATCTTCGCCGCGCTGATTTTTTATGTGTTGACGATTGCAGGCGTGTTCGTGCTCCGTCGAACGCGGCCAGAGGCGGAACGGCCGTACCGCGCGCTGGGTTACCCGATTCTGCCCGCTCTCTACATTGTGGGCGCCACGGCGATCATGCTCGTCCTGCTCGCCTACAGAGTACAAACAACGTGGCCGGGATTGTTGATCGTGATCAGCGGCGTGCCGATCTATTTTCTCTGGAAATTTCTGGGCAAAAAATCACCGGCGGCTTGACTTTCCAGGGCGATCCCGATTAGCACAGCGCAAAACAATTTCGCTCAATGAATCTACTTCGACGAAAAAGTGTCACCCAACTGCAAGCAGATGCGCTGACGGACAATCGCCTAAAACGGGCGCTCGGCGCGACCAACCTGACGGCGCTCGGCATCGGCGCGATCATTGGAACGGGCATTTTCGTCCTCACCGGCACTGTGGCGGCGCAGAACGCGGGGCCGGCCGTGGTTTAATCGTTCGTGCTCGCAGGTGTGGCCTCGATCTTCGCGGCGCTCTGCTATAGCGAGTTCGCATCGCTGGTACCAATGGCAGGCAGCGCGTACACCTATGGCTACGCGACGCTTGGCGAACTTTTCGCGTGGATTATCGGCTGGGACTTGATTTTGGAATATGCCCTCGGTGCGGTCACAGTCTCTATCGGTTGGTCGGGCTACGTTGTCTCGTTTCTGCGCGATATCGGCATTCACATCCCGCCCGAGTTATCGGCGGCGCGTGGGACGCTCATTACTTTGGCCGATGGAACGCAGGTCGCGGCCATCTTCAATCTGCCAGCGGTCATCATTATCGCCGTCGTCACGCTGCTGCTAGTGATCGGCATTCGCGAATCGGCGACAGTCAATAATGTCATTGTGTTTGTTAAAGTGGCGGTCGTGCTGGTGTTCATCATCGGCGCAGCTCACGCGGTGAATCCCGCCAACTGGCATCCGTTCATCCCGCCGAGCACCGGCGCGCGCGGGCATTTCGGCTGGAGCGGCGTCATGCAGGGCGCCGGGATTGTGTTTTTCGCGTACATTGGTTTCGACGCTGTCAGTACGGCAGCGCAAGAAGCAAAGAATCCCCAGCGCGACATGCCGATCGGCATCATCGGCTCGCTCTTGATCTGTACCGTGCTCTACATCGCGGTGTCGGCGCTGGCCACCGGCATCGTGCCGTACCCGCAACTAGATGTCCCGGACCCGATTGCCGTGGCCGCCGACCACGGTGGAATGGGCTGGATGGCTGGCGCGATCAAATTGGGCGCCATCGCGGGCCTAAGCTCGGTCATCCTGGTGATGCTGCTGGGCCAGTCGCGGATTTTCTGGACGATGGCTGATGACGGTTTGCTACCAAAGTTCGTGAGCAGGGTTCATCCAAAATTCCGCACTCCGTGGATCACGACGATAGTGACTGGCGTTGTCGTCGCTTTCTTTGCGGCGCTGTTCACCGTGCGCGAAGCGGGCAGCCTCGTTTCCATCGGCACGTTGCTGGCGTTCGTGATCGTCTCAATTGGCGTACTCGTGCTGCGGATTCGCGAGCCGGATCTGCCGCGTACATTTAAAACACCGGCAGTGTGGATCGTCGCCCCACTCGGCGCGCTGTCGGCGCTTTATCTGATGGTCTCTCTCCCGTGGCGAACATGGGAACGGCTCATCATCTGGTTCGTCATCGGCATGTTCGTTTACTTTTTCTATGGCGTCCGCCGCAGCAAACTCGCTCAGCCGCGCGTTTAGGCGGATCATTAGCGACGGCAAAAGCGCTTCGCGAATTTAAGGGGAGGACGGCGAGGGTCATCTATTTAGACTTACGAGCCAGCTGAGGCCCAGTCGCCTTCGAATCCGCGTGATGAACTGATCGAGCCGAGGCCGAGGAGCGCACGGGTGCGCCTTGCGAGCTTTTCGCTATCGATCTGATTGAAGGCGCGCCGTGCGTCGGCGATTTCGGAGAGTGCAACATCTCCCAGCCGGAGAATTTTGCGCTGTTCGGGGCTCAACTTCTCGTACCTTCCGCTACTCAATGCGCGCGTTTGAAATCGCGAGATGACCGTGGCCAATGCATCGCCATTCGCGGCTCCGAACAAATCGAGAAGCCGCTGGAACCTGACGTGAAATGGAATCGTGGCAAGATCGACATCTACACCTTCTGTGACTTTGTCGGGCGGCATGCTTACATCAGCGGATACCGCGACTGAATGCCAAACATCTGCCGGTTGATAATATCCAATCCCGACGTGATACGAGCCCCTCGGCCGCGAAACTGAGATGTAACAATAACCGGCCATCGGTTCGACGGCCACGCTCTTTTCCTCCACAGCGTCTGCGCGGTACACGCGAAGATGCACCTGCCGATCTACCGGCATCGTCTTCGCAAAGATCGTTGGCCAATCGATGCTCCAACAGGTGAAGATTGTTCCTGGGTCTCGCGCGATCGCGAATAACATCGACGCCCCGTGAACGCGCGGAAGCCCGACATCATCGAACTCGCCCACGTCTCTTTCGCGCTCGTTATCCTGGGAAATGATTGGTCCGTTCGAAATACAAAAACCATCTGTGAATTTGGATTTGCCTCGACGCTGTTTGGAATTTCTTCTCAGCATAGCGATTCCGATTCGCAACTTGGCGCAAATCGGCGAAAGACAAAAGTGAATCTTGGTTGATGAAGAAAGTTCAGCCCAGCCGAAACCGTGAAACCGTACGTCATCGTCAATCCAGTCGCGGGATCGGTTGGGAATTTGAACGCTCGGCTAAAACAGCTTGGCCCACTCGATGCGAATGAAGTGCGCGTAACTCAACACGCAGGCGAAGCAAAAACTCTCGCGCGGCAGGCGGTCCGCGCCGGATGCAAGTACGTCATCGCGGCGGGTGGTGATGGAACGCTGAACGAAGTCATCAACGGAATTACCGTGTCACGCCAGCGGCACCAGGTCTGCGTGGGAATTGTGCCACTGGGTACCGCAAATGATTTTGCGCGGTCAATTGGACTGACGGGAGACGTCGACGCTACTATCGACATCTTGCGGGCTAAAATGACCAAGGGGATCGATCTCGTCCGCATGACTAGTGAGCGCACACGATACTTCGTGAATGCTTCATCTGGCGGCTTCAGCGGTGTCGTTGATGAGAAGTTAACTCCTGGAATCAAATCAGCCTGGGGCCCGCTTGCCTATTTGCGCGGCGCCGCAGCGGCGCTGGCGGAATTGCATGCCTACCGTACCACGGTGATTTGTGACGACTCAGAAAAGCTCGTGATCGACCTTTACAATGTCATCATTGCGAATGGAAGATTCGTTGCTGGCGGACTACCAATCGCGCCTCAAGCAGATCTTAGTGATGGATTGCTCGATGCTGTTCTGGTACCGAAACGCTCCGCGGCGGAAACGGCGCTGCTGGCTGCGGAAATGCTCTTGGGCAAGCATCTCTCCAGTGATTCCGTCACTTTTCGGCGTGCAAAGAAGATCTCAGTTCGGTCGGAGCCGGGAATGTGGTTCAATGCCGACGGTGAACTGGTCGGCAATGAGCCAACCGTTTTCCAAATTCTTCCTCGCGCGCTAGACTTTGTCATCAGCAAGCGATGAACAGAAAAATCATGGATATGGATGAGCTGGCTAAGCGCGCAAAGCAGTTGCGTGCTTCGGGAAAAAAACTCGTCGCCACGAATGGCTGTTTTGATTTGTTCCATGTGGGTCATGTGCGTTACTTGCAAGCTGCGCGTGCGCTCGGTGATTTATTAGCAGTTGGCTTAAATGGGGATCGCTCAGTCGGCGAACTGAAAGGAATCGGGCGTCCCATTAATACTGAGAGAGACCGCGCGGAGGTGCTTGCGGCGCTGGAATGCGTCGACCTCGTCACGATTTTTCCAGAGATGCGCGCGACTCAATTCATTTCCGCAAGCATGCCCGCTGTTTATGTCAAGGGCGGAGACTACACTTCCGAAACGTTGGATGCGGATGAGAGCGCAATTCTGGGAAAAATCGGCGCGGAAATTCGTATCATTCCATTTGAAAAAGGTTACTCCACGTCACTCTTACTGGAAAAACTCCGGAAGGCCGGAAGATGAGATCGGTTCGGCTTGGCATTCTTGGTTCAGGAAAAGGAACGAACTGCCGGGCAATTCTCGAAAGTATCAAAAGCGGCGCCTTGGCCGCTGAGGCCCGCGTCGTCATCTCAGATGTATTCGACGCACCGATCCTCGACATCGCGCGGGAATTTTCGGTCCCAAACGCCTACTTGCCGCCGGGCAGATTCCGCACGCGACTCGAACCGCAAGCCGAGGTCGAAGTTGTTCGAATGCTTCGCGATGCCGATGTTGAGCTGGTAGCTCTGGCGGGTTTCATGCGCGTTGTAAAATCAGCGATGCTGGATGCGTTTCCGCGTCGCATTGTAAACATTCATCCATCTCTTTTGCCGAAATTCCCCGGGCTCGAGGCGTGGAAACAGGCCCTCGTTGCGGGGGAAAGAGTGACTGGTTGCACCGTCCACTACGTGGATGAAAAAATCGATCATGGCGATGTTATCGCGCAACGCGAGGTGCCGATTTTACCTAACGACACTGCTGAACGCCTTCATGCGCGCATTCAGACCGCGGAGCATGAATTGTATCCGACGGCGATCGGCCAGGTCTGCCGGCAATTGTCCATTCCTTAGGCTTGCTCCGCTTTTTGGTCGCGCTCGAGAAGATCCTGCATCGCTTGGACTGGCGTTTTTCCCTCGTAAAGCAAAGCGTAAACTTCGTCGGTGATCGGCGTGTCGATGTTGAGTTTTCGTGCGCATTCGAAAGCGCTCCTAGCCGTTGGAATTCCTTCCGCCACCATTTGCATCGCCGACGTGATTTGCTGGAGCGTTTGCCCGCGACCAAGATGCTCGCCAACACGCCGATTGCGGCTGTGCCTGCTAAAACAGGTCGCAATTAAATCGCCGACGCCGCTCAAGCCATAGAATGTCCTGAAATTTCCACCCATCGCGCTTCCAAGCCGAATCAGCTCGGCAAGTGAACGAGTGACTAATGCCGCCTTAGTGTTATCGCCCAAACCAAGTCCATCGCTCGCGCCAGCTGCGATCGCGAAAACATTTTTCAACGCACCGCCCAGTTCAACGCTCGTGACGTCCTCAGTAGTATATATTCGAAAACGCGAACTCCCGAGAAAACCTTGCAGATCTGCGGCGCATTCAGGGTCCCGACAGGCTATTACCGTCGCAGTCGGCACATTGCGCACTACTTCCGCGGCGAGATTTGGTCCCGATAACACCGCCACTGTATGGTCTGAAAAAATTTTCCCGAGAATTTCGCTCATGCGCATCCCAGTGCCGTGCTCGATCCCTTTCGTGCAACTGAGCAACACAGGTTGACCTTTGCCGAGCGCTCCTTTCAAACGCATCGCAATTGTACGCAAGACGGTCGAAGGCGTCACAAAAACGAGCAGGTCAGCATGGACGCAGTCCCGCAATTTGTATGTAACGGTTACCGAATCGGGTAATTTAAGTTTTGGAAGATAATCGCTATTTTCGCGCGTCTTTCGCATGCGCTTGACACGTCCGGCGCTGTTACCCCACAGAGAAATTTGTCGCCCGTCTCTTCCCCATAACCACGCCAAAGCTGTTCCCCAGCTACCCGCTCCAATGATAGCGGTTTTGTCGATGTTCACTTTCGCTTGAACCGTTGCTCGGTACCATGCACCAGACGAGAGAGATTGGAGCGATGACGAAAGACCACAACCGCAGCCAGGCAAAGAGAGAAATAGAACATCTCCATTCCGTTGGTATGTCTTGCGTACGTCAGGCCAAGCACAGCCACCGGCAATATCACCGCAGTCGTAACGGACGCGACCGAAACATAGCGGGTCACCTCAAATGTAAACACCCACACTGCACCACCGATTAGCGCCGCCGAAGGCATCAACCCAAAGAGTGCCCCTGCTGAAGTGGCAACGCCCTTTCCTCCCTTTAACTTCAACCAAATCGGAAACACATGTCCCAGCACACAAAAAACCGCGCCGACTATCCCATATATTTCGGTAGATCTTGGTTTGGGCTCGACGTGCTGGCCTAATAAGATCGAGATGCAAACTGCGACCGCACCTTTTGCAAAATCCACGACGAAAACAAAATAGCCATACCGTCGTCCCAAAGTTCGGGTCACGTTCGTTGCCCCGATATTGCCACTTCCGACCTTACGGATGTCGATTCCGGCGATGCGGCCGACCAAGTAGCCTGCAGGAATCGATCCTAGCAGGTAACTTACGAGAGCGACGGCAGCGAATTTTAGCATCGCAGTCAACTCGAAGCTTCCGCCTCCTTGGCCAAAGAGATTCGGCCGTCCTTTGCATCACTGCATTGTAATACGTTCTTATTCAACCAAATAGATATTATTGCAATGTCAGCAGGGGTTATTCCGCTGATCCGGGCCGCTTGGCCTAAGGAGGACGGACGGATGGCCGCTAACTTCTGGCGCGTCTCGGAGCGTAATCCGGCTATTTTCGCGTAGTCAAGCCCGTCCGGGATGCGCTGAAAACTTCGGCGAGCAATCTCTCGATTTTGTCCCGTCTGGCGCACGGTATAACCCCGACACTTCAAGTCGGTCTCAACCAATTCCCAAATCTCGGTTGGGGCCAGGCTGCGGATTTCCTCAGGCATATGGTGGACACCGAAATCCGGCCTCTTTAGTAGTTGGCAAAGGGGGATACCTTGAAGCTTCGTCTCGATTGCCAATTGCCGCACGTGATTCAGAAGGTACATTTTCCGCTGAAATTGCATCCAGCGCCCATTGGTTATCAGCCCCGCTTCGAATGCCAGTTTCGTCAATCGTTGATCAGCGTTGTCCTGCCGCAGGAACAAGCGGTCCTCGGCCCGGCTTGTGAACATTCGATACGGTTCCTCGGTTCCCTTTGTGACAAGATCGTCGATAAGGACTCCAGCGTACGCTTGGCTTCTATCCAAGACAATCGGCGAGCGATCCTGCACTTTCAGTCCAGCGTTGGAGCCTGCAATCAGGCCTTGTGCCGCCGCCTCTTCGTATCCCGACGTGCCGTTTACCTGGCCAGCAAAATAGAGCCCGTTGATCAACTTGGTTTCTAAAGTCGAAAAAAGCTGAGTAGGAGGAAAAAAATCATATTCCACCGCATATCCTGGCCGCATGATCTCAGCACCCTCCAAACCAGGTATCGAATGCAAAAATTCCAGCTGCACATCGTACGGGAGGCTTGTCGAAATTCCGTTGACATAATACTCTTTGGTATGGCGACCTTCAGGCTCTAAAAAAAGCTGGTGGGAGGCTTTATCTGAAAATCTTACGACCTTATCTTCGATGGATGGGCAATATCGTGGTCCGGTTCCCTTTATCTGGCCGGAATAAAGCGGTGACCGATGCAAATTGGCTCTAATTATCTCATGCGTCTTCCGCGTCGTGTGGGTGATCCAGCACGGGATTTGTTCCACATGGAACTCGCCCCGTTTGTCGAAATTTAGAGTAAATATGGCGTCTTTGAATTTTCTCGCCTCGGAGTAAAACGCGAAACGAGGGGGGGGTTCATCCCCTAGCTGAACTTCACACTGCAAGAAGTCAATCGAGCGGCTATTGATCCGACAGGGTGTTCCAGTCTTGAATCTGCCTACCATAAATCCCAGTTGTCGAAGATTTTCACTTAATCCTGAACTCGTGTCAGCCATGCGTCCGCCAGGCTTGCTGTTTTCGCCTACATGTAGCAGGCCCCGCAAAAAAGTGCCGGATGTAATTATAACGCTCTGCGCGGCAATGCTTAATCCAAGGTCTGTTTCCACCCCCAGCACCCTGCCATCACTTGTGAGTACGTTCGCCACTGTCGCCTGCTTCAGATCCAAGTTCTCTGCGGACTCCAAAACAGCTTTCATGCGAAATTGATAAGCTTTTTTGTCGCATTGGGCTCGTGGCGCTCGCACGGAGGGGCCCTTCGCCCTATTGAGCATGCGAAACTGGATTCCCGTTGCATCTGTGTTTAGTCCCATTGCGCCGCCCATCGCATCGATCTCGCGAACAATGTGCCCTTTCGCCAAGCCCCCAACGGCCGGATTACACGACATTTGGCCAATTGTATCCAGATTTTGGGTCAACATCAGCGTGCGGCACCCGAGGCGCGTCGCCGCCAACGCCGCTTCAATTCCAGCGTGGCCACTCCCCACCACTACGACGTCGTATTTGGTCGGCAGTCTAAACATTTTCCAACTTGCTCCAGTGTTTTTTTGGCCGTAGTTCGAAGGCAAGCACCGTCATGCGCGCTTTGAGGCTTCGGCACTAAAACGGTTCATAACCATAAGTAATGTAGATAGAATCACTTATAATGTAGCACGGTGTCAACACTCTCTATTCCTTGGTTCTTTTGATTCTCGGACGACGCTGGCCTTTCATTCTCATGTCCCGCGTGCACGGCTCGAGATGCAATGCGGCCCAGAACCAGTAAGAGCAACACTGTCGTTAGAAACGCACCTCCCCACGTCAAGTACTCTACGATGCGCGGTTGACTCTTCCCCCGTATGATTCTAAGCCCAAGTTGGCCCAAGGTTCCAACATACGCATACAAAAAAAGCCCCGGCACTCGCCCGAGTGAGGCCCAAAGCATGTACGTGCGAAACGGAATTCGCGTTAATCCATAAAAGTAGTTCAACAAGCTGGTTGGGAAAAGCGGATGCAACTGACTCAAGAGAACGATCTTCCAACTCTCACGCTGCACGGCCGGCTCCAACGCGCGCAACGTGGGGTTCTGCGAAAGCCTTTGCCGAAACCATTGCCTGGTCACCCACCGGCTCAAGGCAAACGAAATTGACGCGCCAATGATGTTGCCCGCGAACACGACGAGAAAACCCCACCACAGCCCGAAAAAGAAGCCACCGCCGACGGCTAGGACGCCGCCGGGAAGCAGGAGAATGTTACAAACAGCAAAAAGCAGCGGATAGCAGATCGCGCTCAACGCGCCCCAACGCATCACCCGCTCTTGCAGCGCCTCGACAAAATCGACTACCGGAAAAAAGCCTGAAACCATGGAAACCAGTGCGACCGCAATCGCCAATCCCGCGAGTTGCCAGTAGATCGCACGACGGATTTCGAACATCTGGACATTGTGCCCGTTTCATAAGCTCCGCGCAAATTTCACCAGCTCTGTCGTGGCTTCATAATGGAGAAACGGCGTGATCGAGTGTAAATTCCCCGCATTTCATGATGCGGAAATTCTGCCTGGCGTGAACTAAATAACGGCCATACGCCTGTAAAAATTGGCACGCTGCAAATGCTGCGTTCGACGCTGCATCACTCGGACAAGATCGACGTCGAAGACCGGCTGCGTCATAGCAAACTGCGCCCCTGCAGCAATTTTGCGTTCAAGCCGCTGTACTTGCGCTACGGGTTAAGAGTGCATCCGATGACAGATTGGTCTTCGCTTTCAACGACTTTGCCGGCCTTGCTGAATCCGGCGTAATTCGATCGACACCGCATCATAGACCGACTTTGGCAGCGGGATGGTCCTTGTAAGCTCCTTCCAACCACGGCATCGCAGACCGTATGGATCGTAAGTGTGTTAGACGTGGTATTGCTCGACTAAACGGTCGGGGCCTGTGCGCTCCGCCGATGCGGAATGCCGAGACTGTCAAAAATCACACGCGTGGCGTCGGAACGATTGAGAGGGTAAAAGTGAATGCCGACCACCTTGTTATCCAAAAGATCGCTACATTGTTCCAAGGCGAAGTGAACGCCGACGCGCCTGACCATTTCAGGATCGTTTTCGCATCGTTGAAGAGCACGCAGAACCTTGGCCGGGAACCGTGCGCCACCGGCCAGTTCCGCGATCCGTTTGAATCCGCTCATAGAGGTAATCGGCATGATCCCGGCGATAATGGGAATGTGGATTCCGGCGAGCGCACAACGTTCGCGGAAATCGAGAAAGTCGTGATTATCGAAAAATAGTTGTGTGACGATGTAGTCGGCGCCGGCGTCCACTTTCGCTTTGAGATGATCCATTTCAACCAATCGATTCGGCGTCGCGGGATGACCTTCCGGGAAACCGGCCACGCCGATCCCAAAACCGCGGCTGTCCGGATGCTCGCCGGATTCGTTGAATCGGCGAATGAACTTAACCAAATCGACCGCGTGTTGGAACGAATCGCGTGATTTATCGTAGGGGATATCGCGCGGCCGATCGCCTCCAAGCGCGAGAATATTTCCGATCGCCGACCTGGCGTATCGAACTAAGATCGCTTTGATCTCTTCTTCGTTGTGGCAGACGCAAGTCAGGTGAGGGATCGGATCCAGTTTTGTTGTATGTTGAATGCGCTCGACTAGATCGTGGGTTAAATCTCGCGTTGAACCACCGGCACCATAGGTAACGCTGACAAAGTGGGGCATGTACGATTCCAAATCGCGGATCGTTTGGTAGAGATTCTCGGCGGCCTCGGGCGTTCTCGGAGGAAAGAACTCGAATGAAAACGTGGGAAGATCCCCCCGCATGATGTCCATGATATGCATGATCTAAAGCTTATCTTCGTTCGAGCCGCGACTTTCGGTCAACTGATCGAGCGCGTTTTTGACCATGAAAAGGCCGAGTCTAAACTCGAAAAGCCTGTGCCAACATAGCATTTAACATTTCGGTATTGGCGCGCCGCGATCAAGCAGTAATGCTGCGATCGCCCGTCGTCGCAGACAACACGACTTTCTAGTTCATCGAGCAATCTTCGTTTAACTCTTCCGCCTGATGTAGTGGATCTCGATTTTGCTGGGAATTAACGAAGCTCTGGTCTTGTGGTCGTCGGAGGTGTCGTTAAACTTCGGCGTCGGGACCGCTGGACGACAGTTCTTTCAAGCGTGAATTCTAGGGGAGAATCGCAAACACCCGCGCAGGGAATCCTGAGCCGCCTTTAGGTTTTGGAAAACTGACCACTACAATTGCGCCGGATTCGGGAACTTGATCGAGATTGGTTAGCAGCTCGATCTGATAATGGTTCGTGCTCAACAAGTAAGTTTCGAGTGAGTAATCCTGCTTCGTCGTGGCGATTCCAGGATCGGTATCCGTCGTTTCGTGCCCGCACGCGGTGGTTTTGCGGTCTTCGTAAAGATATTTCAAAAGAGGCAAGCTCCAGCCTGGATAATGCGCAACCCCATTCGCGTCTTTGTTTTCCAGTTTTCCCGCGTCGGGCCAGCGCTTCGACCAATCGGTCCGCATCGCCACAAACGCGCCAGCGGGTATTTGCCCGTGATCTTTTTCCCATTTTCTTTACACGATCGAGTGAGAGCGCGTAATCTGGATTTTTTCGCTCTTCGTGTACATCACTAGGGGTGGGATCATTTCCTTGAGTTCTATCTGGTCGCCGGTGCGCAACCCTTTGATGAAATGCGCGGGCGGATCACATACTTTTTGAGGCCAGCACTTTTGGGATCTTCCAGAGTGGCGCCCCGGCGTCCTCGCTTTTTGCTGCGGAATACGCCGACACGAAGGTTAGCGACATACCCGCGGCAACGATGAGTTTCTGAATCTGCATTCTGCTTTGTTAAATCACGACGCAGCAAGAAGCCAACAAGTTCGAATAACTCTGAATAAGTTTCGTCTTTCTCAAGGGAACGACGATTTATCGGGGCCTGGCGCGGATGTTACCAACATTTCATTAATAGAGCAATTACGCTGGTGCTCGCGGGCGGCCGATCAACGTTGTTCGCACGAAGGAGAAGAAGACAAGACGCGAACTAAATTTTTCAAATCATCATTCGGTTGTGAAAAACTTCTTCAACGGCTCGACCAATTATTCGCTTCACCGGAGCTAGAGAAAATGCCGCCGGATGCAATAGCTTCCACACCTGCTAAAATTGAAAGTTCGCCACCAACAAACGTTTCAGCCTTACAAGCCGGGGAGCACGACCACGACAGTCTCTTTGAACATGTCGCTTGGGTGTATGTGTTTTGCCGGGAGCATCTCTTCCGAGATGATACTGAGCGAATCATTGCGGTGCTTTGGCCAGGAGGGCAGCCCGGTCCGGGCACGCAACTGATCGAGCTTGGCTGTGGACCGGGGTTCTATTCGTGTCGGCTGGCGGAACGGTTTCCTGATATTTCAGTCACTGGAGTTGATCGTTCTGAAAGCCAGTTGCGATGGGCCCGAGAGCGAGCTGCCGCGCTGGGGCTAAACAATTGCCGCTTTAGACGAATCAACGCTCTGAGGCTTTCGTACGCCGACGCAGAATTCGATATTGTTCTCGCTTCGCGGCTCTTCACTATCTTGCCGGAACAAGATCGCGGCATCGCCGAAATGTACCGCGTCCTAAGACCGCAGGGGCGTTGTTTCATTGCCGAACCGCGCTATGCCTTTCGGGCATCAATTCCGCTTTTCGCCATGTGGCTGCTGGCTGGATTAAATCGATCTCGGAATGGGTACCGCGAGCCCTATAAAGCCAGAGTATTTTCAGCTCACGCGTTCGAGAGTCTCTTCCCGACACAGCCATGGAAAAATGTTAGGGTCTGGCGGGAAGGGCGCTATCAATACGCGCTCTGTGAAAAAGGTTGAGTTACAACTAGCGGGCTGGATGAAGGCGGTTCATCGCGTTCTAGACCCAAACAGGCCGGTCGATATTGATGGCGACGCCTGTGCATTGGCGGTGATGACCAAAGCGCCGCGGGCCGGCGAGGTAAAGACGCGGCTCGTCCCGCCGCTTACGCATGATGAAGCCGCGCAACTGAACAGTTCATTTTTGAGCGACGTAGCGGCTGCGATTTCCGCCGCGGCTACCGAACGAATTGCCCGCGGTGTCGCCGTTTACACTCCGCTCGGCACCGAGGCGGCATATGAAAATATCCTGCCAGAAGAGTTTTTTCTCATTGCGCAGCGCGGCCACAATTTTGGCGATCGCCTAATTTTTGCGGCAGAAGATTTATTCATGGTCGGATTCACTTCCGTTTGTCTGATTAACTCCGATAGCCCGACCGTTCCGGCCGAGAATTTTTCGCAAGCGGTAGAACTCCTGCACTTGCCGGGAGATTGCATTGTTCTCGGTCCGTCCGACGACGGGGGCTATTATTTAATCGGACTCAAAAAACTGCATCGCGAAATCTTCGAACGAATCGATTGGAGCACAGAACGTGTACTTAATCAGACCTTGCAACGCGCGACCGAAATTGGCGTGGAAGTAAAATTGTTGCCAGCTGGCTATGACGTCGATGATCGAGCAACATTGGAGCGATTGTGCAGTGAATTACTGGGGGAACATACGTCCCGCGATTGCGGGATCGCGGCCAATACGCGAAAATTCCTAGCGGAGATCATCATGCGTGAAGGCCGCGGCCGCATCTGGCCGGCGTAGGTGTCGCACTACACTCCAGCTGGCGAAATTAAGAGGCCACAAGCGGGACGCTTGTGCTACAAGGAAAGCATGGCAAAACGCGCACTTGTGACCGGCGGCGCGGGCCTTATCGGCTCGCATGTTACCGATCTGCTGGTGCGCGAGGGCTGGAAAGTGCGCTGTCTCGATAATCTTGAACCGCAAACGCATCGCCGCGGAAGACCGGCGTGGATAAACGAAAAGGCGGAATTTGTTTACGCCGATCTGCGCGATCGCGACATGATTGCGACTGCGCTCGACAAGATCGACGTCGTCTTTCATCAGGCTGCCTACGGCGGCTACATGCCCGAGATCGCCAAATACGTGCATGTCAATTCGCTCGGCACCGCGCAAATGCTCGAAGTTATTCGCGAGAAAAATTTGCCGATTAGAAAAATTATCGCCGCTAGCTCGCAGGCCGTTTACAGCGAAGGCGCCGGGGAATGCCCGAAGCATGGGTTAGTTTTTCCTCCTGTGCGCCCGGTGGAACAACTGCGCAGAGGCGATTGGCAAGTGCATTGCCCACTATGCGACGCGATCATCGGGAGCGTTCCGACTCCAGAGAACGCTCCCGTCGGTGGCGAAACGGTTTACGGCCTCACGAAAATGGATCAGGAAAGGCTGGTATTGCTTTGGGGCAAACAAGTCGGTATCCCCACAGTGGCTTTGCGTTATTCATGCACCTATGGACCGCGGCAATCCATCTTCAATCCGTACACCGGCGTGATCGCTATTTTTTGCACGCGTTTGCTTAATAATTTGCCACCGGTGCTTTACGAAGATGGCGAACAAACACGCGATTTCTCATTCGTAGAAGACATCGCGCACGCCAACTTGCTCGCCGGGGAAACGGACGAGCTCGATGGACTGCCAGTGAACGTCGGCAGCGGTAGGGGAACGCCGATTCGCCAAATCGCGGAGCAACTTTCCTTTGCTCTCAAAATCCACATCGCGCCAGAAGTGAACGGCGAGTTTCGCCCAGGTGAGATGCGGCATCTCACCAGCGACACGACCCGAATTCGTTCCATCGGTTACGAGCCGCAGGTCGATCTCGCCAAAGGAATCGCTCGTTATGTCGAGTGGATCCGCTCGCAATCGGATATTCGCGATTATTTCAGCGAAGCCGCGGAAATTTTGCGAAATAAAGGCATCGTTCATCGAGTAGCGAGATGAACATCGCTGCCAGCATTCCCGATTTTGATGCACCGATTGTCGAGCACGCGCGTCAGGATTTTCCGTTGCTCGACGACGATATGACCGTGGGCAAAGCACTCAAGCGCATCCGGCGCGAAGGCGTAGGCGAGCGTGTCATTTACTTTTATGTAGTGGACGAACGGCGCCGGCTCATCGGCGTGGTTCCAACGCGTCGCCTGCTGACCGCATCGCTGGAAGCGCAACTGCGCGAGATCATGATGCGACGCGTCGTCGCCATTCCGGCCAACGCAACCGTCCTAGACGCTTGCGAATTCTTTGTGCTCTACAAGTTTCTCGCCTTCCCCGTTGTGGACGAGCAACGCCACGTCATCGGCGTGATCGACGCGAATCTGTTTGCCGAGGAAATTTTGGAGGCCGGCGAAAGCGAAGATCGACATCGTCGCGCTGCGCCGGTGAGCCCCGAATTTTTCGAAGCGCTCGGTTTTCACATCGAACAGATTCGCGGCGCATCGTCCTGGCACGGTTTCAGGTTTCGTTTTCCGTGGCTGATTGTCACGGTGACAGGCGGCACACTCTCGGCCATTCTGGCCGGCTATTTTGAAGCAACGCTCGCCCACAGTCTGGTGCTCGCGTTTTTCCTGACGATGGTGCTCGGACTGAACGAAAGCGTCAGTACGCAATCGATGAGCGTGACAATCCACGCGTTGCGTTCTGTTTCGGTCACCTGGCAGTGGCTGGCGACAGCATTCCGTCGCGAAGTGATGACCGCGTTCTTGCTCGGTGTGGCATGCGGTTCAGTCGTTGGTGCGATTGTTTGGATCTGGCGCAATGATCTGCGTGCAGCGTTCGTCATCGGCGGAAGCATCGCGCTTTCGCTGGTCACGGCGTGCGCCTTTGGCCTGGGCGTGCCGTCGCTTCTTCATCGGTTCAAGCTCGATCCAAAAATTGCCGCCGGACCAGTGACGCTGGCGCTGGCCGATTTTTTTGCGCTGGTGATTTATTTCACCAGTGCGCGGCTAGTTTTGCGATGAGCAGCATCTCTGTCATCATTCCAGCGCTCAATGAAGAAGAGCCGATTGCCGGCGTTGTGCGTGAAGTCGCGGCGACCAAGGTTCCCTCCGAGATCATCGTTGTCGACAACGGGAGCACCGATCGAACAGCGGAACGCGCTCGAGAAGCCGGGGCCCGCGTTGTGAAAGCTCCGCGCGGATACGGGCGCGCATGTGCGGCCGGAATTGCAGCCTTGCAGCCCGAATGCGACATTGTGATCTTTCTCGACGGCGATGGCAGCGATTGTCCTGAGTTTATGAAGCAACTCGTCGATCCCATCGCGACTGG
>QHNJ01000012.1:0-21528 GCA_003218395.1 Verrucomicrobiota bacterium | reverse complement strand
CAGTCGCGAATCGGACAAGAAGCTGAGTCTGTGTCGCAGCAGTACTTCCGCAAATTCCACCTAGCGATTCGCGCCCCGATTGTGTAGCGTCGCTGATGCTTTCGACGCTCGATCTGGAGAGGTTCCGCGGCACGCCGCTCACTCGCGGGCCGTTTGATTTTCTGGTGGTTCCTGAGTTTGTAAAAGCCGAGGCGCGCCCAGCAATCGATAAGGATTATCCTGAGGTTGGCCGACCCGGCAGCTTTCCGCTGCGTGAGGTTAGTTATGGGCCGGCCTTTGCGAGGCTCATTGAGGAAATGCGCAGCGACGAGTTTCGTCGAGTGTTTGAGGAAAAATTCAACATCGATCTGGCCACCCGTCCGGACATGATTACGGTGCGCGGACGCTGCAGCGAAAAGGATGGCAAGATCCACACAGATTCGGAGACAAAGATCATTACGATTCTCATTTACATGAATTCGGAGTGGGATTCCTCCGGTGGTCGGCTCCGGCTGCTGCGTTCGGGCACTGACCTCGAGGACGTGATCCTTGAAGTTCCCCCGGCCGGCGGAACGCTGCTCGCGTTCCGACGTAGTAACAATTCGTGGCACGGCCATAAGCCGTTCTCTGGGCCCCGCCGGGTAATTCAGTTCAACTGGGTCACGAACGAGGCGGTCGTGCGTCGCGAGCAGAACCGGCATCGGCTTTCGGCATGGCTTAAAAAGTTGCGCGGCGCGTTTTCGGATCAAAAAGCCGTAGCGTAGTATGCAGTGCCGAAAGGGCCAATCGGAAAACTTTCGAACAGGGAACGCCTCGCTACGAACCGTGAATTTCTCCCGCATTCTGTTAATCAAGCCTTCGGCGCTGGGCGATGTTGTGCACACGCTGCCAGTGCTGGTGAAGCTGCGGGCGCGTTATCCGGCCGCGCGGATCGATTGGCTGATCACGCCGCAAAACGCTGAGATCGTTCGATGCCACCCCGCGTTATCGAACGTCGTGCTTTTTGCGCGTGGTGACTTTGCGAGGGGCGGCCGCAGATGGCAGGCGGTCGGCGCGTTTTTCAATCTACTCAAAAAAATTCGCGGCACGAAATACGACCTCGTCATTGATCTGCACGGCCAGGTGCGTTCGGCGTTTTTCGCCCTGATCAGTGGAGCCCGAGTACGCATCGGATTTGATCGACCCCTCAAACCCGCTCGCACAGTTTCTGCTGAGCACGACCTCAAGAACATAGCGAGCCATGGCTGGCGAGGCGCGCGGGAAGGCTCGTGGATGGCATATACGCACCGTATTCCCATCCCGACGCTCGATGTGCACGCAATCGATCGCTACCTCTGGGTCGCGACGACGCTCGGCCTCGACGCCAACCCGCCTGATCTCACAATCCATCTCCCGCCGGAAACCGTGCCTAAGGTGCAGCGGCTCCTCGACGAGCGCGGTGTGCCCGCCTCCAGGCCGCTCGTCGCCCTCGTGCCAGGTACCATATGGGAGACCAAACATTGGACGATTGAAGGTTTCGCGGGGGTTGCCCGCGAGCTGCTGAGCAGCGGCTTCGCGGTGGCGCTCGCAGGCACGATCCGCGACCAGTCGCGATGCCGGCAAATTGCCGCCGCCGCGCCCGGCGCGTGCGATCTTTCTGGCAAAACGACCCCCGCCGATCTGGCTGCCCTCATCCAGCGTGCGGAGCTTTGCGTGACTAACGACTCCGGCTCGATGCATGTCGCCGCGTCGCTCGGCAAACCGATGGTGAGCGTCTTCGGGCCAACGAATCCCGTTCACATCGGCCCATACGGAAGGTCGGAGTCGGTTGTGCGCGTCAATTTGCCTTGCTCGCCGTGCAATTATCGCCGTCTGAGCCAGTGCCCCTTCGATCATGCCTGTATGAAGCAGGTAACGTCCACAATGGTGATGGAACGAGTCTGGAAAATCCTTGCAACTGCAAGAACTCAGGAAGTGACGCGCCAGGAAGGAAATGGCCGTAGCGTCAGCGTGCAGCGAGAGCACGCAATTTGATTTCCTTGCGGCACGTAGTTTGTAAGCTCGACTGGCGATGAGTCGAACAAAAGTAATCGCTGCCGGTTTGCTTGCTGGCTTCATCGCGGCAATCGCGATGACCGTCATGATGTTGTTGCTTGCGTATTTCGGGGTAGCGACACCGCTCGTAATTATTGGCGATCGACTTTCAGTCTTCATTCCGCCAGGCCCTTTCCTTTCACTCATGGGCAAAGTCGGCGGCTACAATCATCTCAAACAGCTCGGCGTTGGATCAACAATCGCCGGCCAGCTTCTCGTTGGCGGGATTGGCGGTGCGATCTTCGGTTTGCTTATGTGGCGCAATCCAACTGAGAGCTCGACGATTTGGACGATGTCGATCTTTGTCATCCTGCCGATCGTTGCGTTCGCTGTCGCACTTTGGCCCGTTCTGGGCGCAAGCTATATCGGGTTGCCCATTGATGCTGCGCGCTTGGTCACGCTCGTTGGCTTCGCTTTCTGCGTTTTTGTCTTCGAGCGAATGCTCGTGGGCGGCTTTCAATTTCTCATGCGACAAAAAATCGCGAGCGAAGACCGAGAATTCACTCCGGCAATCGCGCGACGTGCATTTGTTCTGGCTGCAATTGGAGTTGCTTTGGCCGGAGGTGGTGTCGCCTTGGCACGAAAACTTTACCGCGCCGCGACCTTTAGTTACGACGGCACACAATACAAGGGTCGCATCGTCCAGCCGATTACACCGAACGATTTGTTTTACTGCGTGACCAAGAACGTGGTCGATCCGCATGTAAATGCGGATCTTTGGCACCTCGAAGTCCTTGGCCTCGTGCAAAACCGGGCGGAATGGCGGTTCCAGGATTTGAAAGGATTTCCGCCGGTCGAGCAGGAAACGACGCTAATGTGTATTAGCAATGGGTTGGACGCTGGCCTCATCAGTAACGCTATCTGGAAAGGTATTCCGTTGCGCGATCTGCTCGATCAGGCTGCTCCGCTTTCGAACGCCGCTCGTGTCCGCCTCTACGGCGTCGATAATTACACAGACACCATTCCCTTAGAGAAGGCGATGGACCCGACGACGCTGCTTGCCTATGAAATGAACGGTGTCTCATTGCCGCATCGGCATGGTTATCCGTTGCGTGCCATCGTCCCGGGCTACTTCGGGGAAAAACATGTGAAATGGCTCACCCGCATCGAACTCACCACTGCGGACGCGAAAGGATTCTATGAAACCCAAGGCTGGGGACCCGCCTTCATGACGCCGACGCGGTCCCGAATAGACGTGCCGGATCACGAATCGTGGTTTTCCTTGAACAAGTTAAACGGCGCGATCGAAGTGAAAGGCATGGCTTACGGTGGCGACCGCGGCATTTCACGTGTAGAGCTCAGTTTCGATGACGGCAAATCGTGGCTCGACGCCGAGATCTATTACACTGGCGGCGATCTCGCGTGGTCGCTGTGGAAGACGGCATGGATGCCGGATGCAGCAGGTGATTACATCCTCGTGGTCCGCGCCACCGACGGCGAAGGCGACGTGCAGGAATGGGAAGAGGATCGCGGCTGGTTTTCCGGCGTGACCGGTTTTCACAAGATCGGCGTGCACCTCACAGTCTAGCAGACGCGACCTCACTAGTTTGTGCTGAACGGTGAGTTAATATTCCCACGATATGGGCGAAGAATATCTCCTGCTTGGCGACATCCCTTTGGATTTTCAGAAAGTTCTTATGCGGGCGTTCGTGCCCTATTCAGTCGGGCTGGCTCGGGTGTCACAAGACGATCCCAAATTGTTCACGGCTCTCGGTAGCGGAACGCTCGTGAGAAAAGGAACGCACATCGGTGTTCTAAGCGCGCAGCATTGTTTAACGGCGTGTTCGCCCAGAATTCGCGTTGGGCCGAGCGGTAAAGATTCGCTTCTGCTAATCCTTCGAGACGCACGTGGCGTACAGTTACCCCCTGAGGACCTGATTGAGCACAAGCTGGTGTCTCCGCTTAGCGTTGAGTACGGGCCCGATCTTGTTTTCGTTGAGATCGCCCCGAGCGAGCGGTTGGCAGGAATTTTGGCGGTTGCATCCGTTTGGTCTCTCGATCGCGACCCTAACGAAATCCTCAAGCAGTTTGGAGGTGTCGGTTCGATGATCGCTTCACTTGGGATTCCAGAAGAGCTTTGTCGAACGCGGCTGAACGGAAACGCGTTCCACCGGAGTTCGTTTCATTTGACCGTCTCCCACGTAATTGAGGACGAGAGTATCACAGTGCGGGACGGATGGGATTACATCGACAATAAGTGCGTCTATCCTAAGTCGAGTGCATTGCCGCAATCTTTTGCGGGCTTCAGTGGAGGAGGCATTTGGTCGGTCCAAGTACAGAGAAGTAAGAACACGGGGAAACTCAGTACTGGAAAGGCTGCTCTCGTGGGGGCCTCATTTTATGAAACACCAATCGAGAATAATATTCGCTATGTTCGTGGTCACTTTATCCGCTCGATTTATGACTTAGCTTGGAGAAATTTCGAGCGCTCTCAACGCTGAACATTTCGGGCGGCACCCGGTGTGCGGCCGGCGACGGTCGTGCGTTCGTAGTCGCGACCGCGCACTGAAGCACAACGCGATCCAACCTTGTTGATGTTTGCGGCTTGCGCGGTGTGCTAAATTTTACTGATGGAAAAGGTGATCATCGTTGGAAGCGGCTGCGCGGGGTTGACCGCGGCGATTTATGCGGCTCGCGCAAACCTGAGTCCGCTAGTGCTGGAAGGCCTTCAACCGGGCGGACAACTTTCCACCACAACTCTAGTCGAAAATTACCCAGGATTTCCGGACGGGATCGACGGCCCGCAATTGATCATGAACATGCACAAACAGGCGGAAAAATTCGGCACCCGTTTTTCTTACGCGGAGGTGACGGATTTCGAACTGCGCAACAAGCACGTTCGCATCAAGGCGGATGACGAATGGCTGGAGACACAGGCGTTTATTATTGCGAGTGGCGCGTCGGCGCGCTATCTCGGGTTGGAGAACGAAGAGAAACTGATCGGGCACGGTTTAACTTCATGCGCGACGTGTGACGGCGCATTTTACAAAAACGTTCCCGTGTGCGTGGTCGGAGGGGGCGATTCCGCAGCGGAAGAGTCGCTTTTTGTCACCCGATTCGCCTCTAAAGTCTATTTGATTCACCGTCGCGATAAAATGCGCGCCTCGAAGATCATGGCCAACCGTGTGTTCGCGAATGAAAAAATTGAGCCGATTTGGAACACGGTCGTTACGAAGTATATTCCGGATGAAAAAGGTGAGATGCGTGGCGTGCGTCTACGCGATGTAAAAACCGGGGAAGAACGCGAGCTGCAAGTTGCCTGCGTGTTTGTGGCGATCGGTCACGATCCGAATACGAAAGCTTACCAGGGCAAACTCGAGACCGACCGAGACGGTTATTTGATCGCCAAAAATTTGGCAGAGAGTAAACATCCCGGTGTTTTCATAGCCGGCGATGTCGCAGATCGCGTTTACAAACAAGCGGTGACGGCGGCGGGATCGGGCTGTGTGGCTGCGATGGAAGCAGAACGTTACTTGAGCGAACTGGAGAACTAATTGCCGATTGAGGAAGACGTGCAATGACGACCGCCGAGCTAAAGGCGCGAACAAAAGATTTGCGTTGCGAGTTATCCGATTAGCTGACGCGCTTCCAATCCCTTGAAAATCTGCGATCTGACGCAGTTTTATTCGCCGCTGAGCGGTGGCGTTAAACGTTACATACACGAGAAGATCGCGTATATCGGCAAGCACTCGCCCGACGATGAGCACGTTCTCATTGTTCCGGGGCCAAAAACGCATATAACATCCAACGCAAGATCGCGCATTTATTCAATTCACTCACCGTTGCTCTCGCGCACGTCGCGTTATCGAGCGCTACTCAACCTGCGTGCGGTCGAAGAGATCTTGGAACGTGAAAGCCCGGACATTATCGAATCGAGTGACCCGTACCAAATTGGGTGGAAAGCGATTGCGGTCGGCCGGTCGCTAAAAATCCCAGTCGTTGGCTTTTATCACTCGCATTTTCCGGAAGCGTATCTGCGCGGCAGCACGAAGTTTTTGGGCAGACGTGGGACGGATCGAGCCATGACGTTGTCGCGCGCCTATGTACGCAAACTCTACAATCGCTTTCACGCTACTCTTGTGCCGTCCGAAAAGCTGGCTGGCGTCCTTTCTGAATGGGGGGTGCGCAATGTGCGCGTGGTCCGGCTCGGCGTAAACACCGACGTTTTTAAACCGATGTCGGACGACGGAAAGGCGACACGCGCATCGTTAGGTGTTGGCCGGAATCAAAAGCTGCTTCTCTACGTAGGCCGTCTGGCAAGGGAAAAGAACACTCAAACATTGTTTCGGACCTTCGAGGTTTTGCAGCGGCGACGCCCAGACGAATTTCATATGCTGGTCATCGGCGATGGGCCGCAACGTAAGGAACTTCGACAGTTGCAGTCCCGCAGTTGCGGGAAAGACGTTTCCTGGATTCAGTATTGCACCGACTCCGCTGATCTCGCGCGTTATTATTGCGCGGCCAATCTCCTCGTCCACCCGGGCGTCCAGGAAACTTTTGGGCTGGTCGCGCTGGAAAGTCAGGCCTGCGGCACGCCGGTGATGGGAATCCGCGGCAGTTACATGGACCGGATTATTTTTCATGCGCAGGAATCGTGGGCGCGGCAAAACACGGCGGTAGCCCTCGCCGATGCGATTGAAGCATTGAGCATCCAGAAATTGCAAAAGCTCGGCAGCGCTGCGGCTCGTCGTGCCGGCGCCGATTACACGTGGCCGCGTGTATTTGAGCAGATTTTTTGTATTTACCACGAGGTCTGCTCCGGTTACACAGGGGATGGCAACGGATGAGGAACCACAAATCATTTACAATCCGAAGCTATCGTAATTCCGATCGTGACGCCGTGCGGCGTTTATGCTGCGAGACGGGATTTCTAGGCGACCCCATCGACCCGGTTTACGAAGATCGGGAATTGTTCGCCGATTTTCTGACTACTTATTACACGGATCATGAACCCGAGTCGTGCTTTCTCCTGGAGGTAGATGGCGAAATTCGCGGTTATCTGCTTGGTTCGCGCAAACCATTACGCAATCAACTCTACGCGCTTTATCAAAATGTTTGGCTCTTTTTCCGCGCGCTTGCGCGCTACTTTCGCTATAATAGGCGTTCGCGTCGTTTTATTCGCTGGACGCTCGTGCACGGTTGGCGCGAAGTGCCCGCTCAGCCACGCCGGGTCCCGCATTTTCACATCAATCTCCTGCCGGAAGCGCGAAAAGTTTCCACAACCCGCGCGCTTATGAGCGCGTATTTGAGTTATCTCTACCGCTCTGGGGAGAAGCGCGTTTACGGACAGATCGTCACATTTGAGAGCCGGCGCGGGGAGAAAATGTTCGAACGCTACGGATTCAAAGTATTGAATCGAGCGGAGATCACTAAGTACAAGGCAATTTATCCCGAGTCAGTCTATCTCAGCACCGTAATCAAGAATTTGGAAACGGCGGAACCGCTCTCGGCTTATTCACGCCTCCGCGAATAAAGATAAGCTTCAGGAGACGACCTCGATCCCGATAGATCGTCAAAATTTGAAGGGAAAGTAATTGGGGCAACCCGGCGCCACCGATTCAGGTTACAACTACACGGATGAGCTCCACATTTCTGGGAATTTGGCGCGCATTCGCGGTCGGATTTTTCTCTTTAGTCGCTCTCGCGGAGATTAGCGTGACGATTCCGTTTGTTGGTCGTAGCGAACGTCTTCACGCGCGAACTGGATGGCTTCACCGCTGGTCTCGTTTCGCCTGTCGCGTCCTTGGGATTCGCGTAACGACACGCGGTTCGATGCCCCAATCCGGTCTTTTAGTGTGTAATCACCTTAGTTATCTCGACGTCGTTGTGCTCAGCTCGATTGGGCGATGGGTTTTCGTGGCCAAGCGCGATGTCGCCGCATGGCCCCTGTTTGGTTGGCTGGCGCACGCTGCCGGCACAATCTTCGTCGATCGCGAACGCAGATTGGCGAGCGTGGATGTTGTCGACCGTGTTCGCGAAGCGATCGCTGGCGGCTCGCTCGTGGTCCTTTTTCCTGAGGGGACAAGTTCCGACGGCTCGACAGTCTTGCCATTCAAGTCGTCCTTGTTGGAATCAGCCGTGCAGCTTCGCTGTCCGGTCGCCGCCGCGGCGATCGAACATGCGCTCGAGGATGGTTCGGTTGCCGAAGAGATCTGCTACTGGGGGGACATGACACTGCTGCCTCACCTTCTTAATCTCTTTTCCAAACGCGAAATCCGCTCGAAATGCTCGTTTTCCCTTCCGAAAATCCGAGCCGGTGATCGCAAAGAGATCGCTACCGAATTGCGCGAGGAAATCGTGTCGATGCGACCATGACGACGGAAAAGGGCGATGCACAAACAGTTGATTCGCGTCGTGCATCCTACCGATGGCGGGAGGACCGTACTTCGCACCGAGGAGAATTGGGATTCAAATCTCGAGGCCGGCTCCGTAAGTCAGGATGGCTGCATCGCGGAGCTGTCAGCTAAATTTGCTCGGGGCGACCCAATCGTGGTATACAATGACTTCTAATTTTTGGGATTGACCTATGGTCTTTCCTCAAAAACGCCGGCATAGCTCAGCTGGTAGAGCAGCTGATTTGTAATCAGCAGGTCGTCGGTTCGAATCCGACTGCCGGCTTAGTATTATCCCGTCATACCACGGCGGCCGCGTAGGTGGTTAGGCGCGCGCAGGTGGCGGGGCAGCACTGGCTCTCACACCTAGCGCACCATTAGACGTTGGGCGGCTGCTGTTCCCGAGCCACCGCATCAATGCGGCGCTCGTAGAGAAACGTGGCAGCGGAGGACGAGACAGCGAATAACCCCCGCAGATAACGTGCACATGAATCAAAACAAGGGAATTACCGATGATTGCCAATGGCATCGCGAGCACGAATGCAATGTTCGCGAAGTGGTCGTGCCATGTGGAGTCGGACCGAAAATCCGGCGGAATCCAGCGAGCGAATCCAGCAAGGAAAGGTATATCCACGGACAGAATAGCGATACCCGTGATGATGCTCCAGTCGTATGTACTAACGGAAAGAGCGCTGATTACTGTGATAAAGCTTGCGCCGGCCAAAGCAAGGAAAGCATCGTAGGTTGTGTGTTGCACTGCTTTACAAGCGTTCGTTTTCTGTCGACTTTTCGCGCCAAATGTCGTAAAACCCCTTCTATCATCGCCCCCAACCCATGAAAAGCAAAGTATCCAAAATCGCACTCGCAATCCTTTTAGTATCAGCGGCCTACGCTAGGCCGCAGGGATTTGAGTCACTGCCGAGTCATAATCTGCAGCTTCCAAATCCTAATCCACCAGCGGGAAGTTCACCGCTTAATCCGATATACATTGCTCCAGCACAGCTGCAGATCACCACACCGGCTCTCCCGCAAGTACCCCAGGCGACTGTGCCGAGCCAACCGCAGTTTGTACCGATCATCGCCAACCGCGCCCCTCAGCGCCAAAGGGACAATTCGATACTATCGGACTTATGCCCAGCGATCCCCAAGTATATCGCCCGACTAAGCAGGACATTATCAGCGTGACGCCTGTAGGCAGGACGTGGACGGTAGATAGGAAAGTGCGTGCCTTAAAAGGAAAGTCGCGAATACTCGTCGGAACGGCGCGGCATCTTACAGGGGATCAAGCAGCGCGGCAGAGGGTAGTGGCGCTGGCGGCGAAGAAAGACGTTAACGAGTTGAGTCTAAGCTCCGGCAGAACATTTAGCGACGGACAAGAGGTCTTGGTCAAGTTTATTGTGTGGAGGTAAGCGCCCAGCAAACTCTTTGTTTTAGTTCGCTAGAGGCTAAAGTAGCTGATAAGGATCGACATCGACCGTTACGGTGACGTCTTCGGGGAACGGCAATTTGTTGAGCGTTTCGCGAACGAGCCGGCTCAAGCGCATGATGGCTTCGCCGCGAATCAAGATGTGAAAGCGGAATTCGCCCTGTAATTTTTCCAGTGGCGCGGGCATTGGATCGCCCAAAATGAACTCTGGGCTGAGCGATTCTTTCAATCGCCGCATCAAAGTTTCGGCTGAGAATTTTGCGCGTTCTTCATGTCCGGACCGGATCGTGATCAAAATCGCGTGTTTAAATGGCGGAAAATCGCAGCGTTCACGGAACTCGAGCTCCTGCTGAAAATAGCCGGCGAAATCGTGGTGCCGCGCGAACTGAATCGACGGCGAAAATGGAGTGTAAGTCTGCACAAAGACTTCGCCCGGAGTTTCGCCGCGACCGGCGCGACCGGCTACTTGCGTGAGAAGCTGAAAGGTGCGTTCGCCGGCACGGAAGTCGGGCAGATGCAGCGCAAGATCGGCGTTGATAATTCCGACGAGTGTCACGTTGGGGAAATGCAGACCTTTCGCGATCATTTGCGTGCCGACAAGGATCTCGATCTTGCCGGCGCGAAAACTTCTTAAAGTTTCCCGATAGGCTTCTTTTCGCGTCATCGAGTCGGCATCCATGCGACGCACCGCGGCCTTTGGAAAAATTTGCGACACGGTTGACTCAACCTTCTCCGTCCCGAACCCGGCGTAAATCAGCGCGTCTTTGCCGCACGCCGGACATTTCTTTGGAACGGCAGCGGTATGCCCGCACAAATGACAGCTCAACCGCGCAACATGCCGATGAAACGTGAGCGCGACGCTGCAATTCGGGCAGTTGCGTGCTTCGCCACAATTGGTGCAAAGCAGCGACGTGGAAAACCCGCGCCGATTTAGAAACAAAATGGTCTGTTCGCGTTTCTCCAGACGATCGGCAATGGCGCCTCGCAATTTTCCCGAGAGAATCGCGATCGCTCTTTCTTTCCGGCGTTCCTGGCGAAGATCGACAACGCGCATAAGCGGCATCTGCTTTTCGTCCACGCGCTGGGTGAGAGTGGCGAGGCGATATTTGCCGGTTGTTGCATTGTGATAACTCTCCAGCGATGGCGTGGCGCTTCCGAGTACAACCACGCACTTCTCGATTTTCGCGCGCACAACAGCCACGTCCCGCGCGTGATACCGTGGCGCTTCTTCCTGCTTGTAAGTGTTTTCGTGTTCTTCATCGACAACGATGAGTCCCAGGCTTTTGAGCGGCGCGAAGACGGCACTGCGCGGCCCGATGGCGATCCGCGCCCGACCGGAATGAATTTTGTGCCATTCATCGTGGCGCTCGCCTTCGGACAAATGGCTGTGCAACACGGCGACCGCGTCCTGCGCTTCGGCAAAACGGCCTTTGAAACCCTCCACCGTCTGGGGCGTAAGCGAAATTTCCGGGACGAGAACAATCGCGCTGCGTCCCCGTTCGAGCGCGGCACGAATTGCCTGCAAATAAATTTCAGTCTTCCCACTGCCGGTAACGCCATGGAGCAGGATCGGGCGCGCGTCTTCCGGCGAGTCAAGCGCCTGCGTAATTCGCTTCAGTGCAAGCGACTGTTCGTCATTCAGAACTAGATTCGACGTCGCGATGAATTGCTCGTCGGCATGCGGGTCGCGGACGGCCGCTTCCTCGTGCAACTCCGCGAGCCCACGCCTGACCAGCGCGCGCAGAGTCTGGTTGTCGAGAGAGGTGTGGCGCAAGAGATCCGCTGCGCGCATCGCTCCTTCCAATTGCGCGATCACCTCGAGAAGTTCCGCCTGACGCGGGGCGCGTTTTCTCAGTTTTTCAATTTCCTCATTGTCGATCTTGCGCGCAGGCCGCACGAACAATTGTTTCTTCCATCCTACTTCTGCGCGTCGAATGACCTGCGGTAGCAAACTGCGCATGACCGTTTCGATTGGGCAGCAATAGTAGGCGCTGATCCATCTCGCGAGCTCTAGCAATTGCTCGCTCAAAATCGGCGCTTCGCCGATGACCGCTTCAATCGGCCGGATACCTTCCGCTTCACTGTGGTCGAGAGCCGCGACGACCGTAGCAAGAGTAGATTTGTCGCGAAAGGGCACGCGTACGCGGGACCCGACGCCGACGCGATCCGCCAATGTCTCCGGAACCAGATAATCTAGCTCCCGATGGATTGCTCGATCAATGATGACGCGAATGTAATTGGCTTTTGCCATGCAACGGAGAGGCTAATCTAATTGCTCGCGCTGCCCGGAGCACGAGATTTGATGCCGACGTGATGCGATTTGCCTTTAAACTGATCCTTTGCGTATTGCTTGCTGTGGCGGTGAGTTTCGCCTTGCTCGCCGTGCGATCGGGCGACCCGGTCTACACCTTCTACGAATGGATGAGCCCGGCCCGATTTCAGCAATACGATCAGCTGATTCGCGCGATCGCGAAGGAACATGATCTCGATCCGATGCTGGTGAAGGCGGTCATTTGGCGTGAGAGCCGGTTCGATCCCAGAAAATATGGCGGCGCTGGGGAGCGCGGGCTGATGCAGGTGAGCGAAAAAGCGGCCAAGGAGTGGGCGCGTCAAAATAAGATCGCCAACTTTCGCGTCGACCAACTTTTCGATCCAAAAACAAATCTTGAGGCAGGGACCTGGTATTTGCGTCGCGCGTTCGAACACTGGGAAACACAATCAGATCCCCTGCCGTTTGCCTTGGCCGAATACAACGCCGGCGCCAGCCGCGCCCAACGATGGAGCGGTGGAGCTGGCGTCGCCGACATACCGGTACGGAAGTTCCTCCAAAACATCGATTTTCCCGGAACCCGCAAGTATGTCGATTCAATCATCGCACGCTACCAATTTTACCACCGCCGCGGGCACATGTGATCTACAGACGTGGGTGGATCGCGCGCTCCTAGGTACGGTGCCAAAGGTGTCTTATTTTAACATCGAGCAAGAGACTGCTCGATCCACCATGTTCTGCGCGCGTTCAGCGACGATGTGGCAATCTGCGCCAACGGTAACGGCTTGAGTAATGACCAAAAACGAGATCGCGGCTGTTTTGGAGGAAATTGGCGCGCTGCTCGAATTAAAGGGTGAGAATCCCTTCAAAATCCGAGCCTATGTAAATGCGGCGCGCTCGATAGAAGCCTGGGGCGGAAGTCTGTCCGATCTTCAAGATGAAGAGGCTCTCGGAAAGATTCCTGGCATTGGCAAAAGCATCGCGGATAAAATTAAAGAACTTGCGGCAACTGGCTCGCTGAAATACTTGGAAGAACTACGCGCGGAATTTCCAGCCGCGATTCTGCAGTTGTTCTCGATTTCCGGCCTCGGGGCGAAAAAGATCAAAGCGCTCTACGACAAGCTCCACGTCAGCTCCATTGAGCAGCTGCGCGAAGCTTGCGAAACCGGCCGCGTCGCGGAATTGCCCGGATTCGGCGAAACCACCCAAACCAAAATCTGCAAAGCGATCGAGGAGCGAGCAAGGCATTCAGGCTACTTTCAATTCGGGCAGATCGCCGGCGAAGGAGAAACATTGCGGAGCGATCTCGCAGCCCAACCGGATGTTCTGCAGGTCGATGTTGCGGGAAGTTATCGGCGACGAAAAGAAATTGTGCATGATGTCGATCTTGTGGTGGCCACAAAAAACCCGGAAGTGATCACGAAATTTTTCGTCGCGCATCCGCTGGTGGAATCGATCATCGCGCAAGGCCCGACGAAATCGAGTGTGCGGCTTCGTTCTGGCATTCAATGCGATCTGCGGGTGGTGAGCGTCGCGGAATATCCTTTTGCGCTCGCTTATTTCACGGGAAATAAGGAACACAACATCGAGCTGCGCAGTCGGGCGTTGCAGCGCGGCTGGACGTTGAATGAATATCGCCTTGCCCCGTTACCGCCAGATCCGAAAGCGAAAAAGAAAAGGCCGGTGAAGAAAATTCCGAAGGTGCGCGATGAAGCGGATTTGTACCGAGCGGTGGATCTCGATTTCATCGCGCCGGAATTACGGGAAAATAGCGGGGAATTCGGAGCTGCCGAAAAGCATTCGCTCCCAAAACTGATCGAGAAGGAAAACTTGCGAGGAACATTTCATTGTCACACGACAGCGAGTGACGGCCACAACTCGCTCGAAGAAATGGCGGAAGCCGCGGAGGCGCTGGGCCTCGAATATCTTGGAATTGCCGAGCACAGCCGGAGTTCCATCCAGGCCCACGGCCTCGATAAAGCGAAACTGCACGCTCAAGTCGCCGCGATCCGCGAGTTGAACAAAAAGTCCGATGGCTTCCGCCTGTTTGCCGGTGTCGAGTGCGACATTCTGCGCGACGGTTCACTTGATTTCGACGATGAAGTTTTGTCCGAACTGGACTTTGTCGTCGCTTCAATTCACTCGGTATTTAATCTCTCCGAAGCGGAGATGACGCGGCGAATCATCCGCGCGATCAGCAATCCGTTGGTTACCATCCTGGCGCATCCGACCGGCCGGCTGCTTTTAAAACGCGAACCGTACCAGATCGATATTCCGGCAATCCTCGACGCGGCTGCCGAAACCGGCACGTGGGTCGAACTCAACGCCGCTCCGAAACGGCTCGATCTCGATTGGCGCTGGTGGCCGCTCGCTAAAGAAAAGGGAGTGAAATGCGTGATCAATCCCGACGCCCATCGAACAGAGCGTTTGCGGGATTTGTGGTTCGGGATCGGCATTGCGCGTAAGGGTTGGCTAACGAAAACGGATGTGATGAATTGTCTGCCGCTCGGGCAAATCGAGCGCGCGTTGCGAGCGAAGGGGAGACGGTAGGGTGCGATCGCTAAACGCGTCGACAGTTGCTACGGCGCGCACAGGCGAGCACGCCCCACGCCGCACAGGCTGGAAGCCTATGTTCCGGCCTATTGCCGCTGCGGCATAAACATCGTGAGACACTTACACGCGCCGCCGGCTTTGATGAATTCGCTCATCGGCAATTGGTGGCAGCGGTAGCCGTGGTCACGCAGCGTCGCCACGAGTTTAGGCGCGCCTTCCGATAAAACAATGTCGCGCTCGATCACTACCGCGTTGCATGAAAAATGCATCGCCTCTTCCGGCAAGACCTCGATCAATTCGGTCACGTGTTCGCGGATCGCGCGTTGCCCGTATTCTTCGAAGGCTGCCGGAAACCAGACCGCGGTGCCGTCGGGCAGCGAACAAAAGCAGGTATCGAGGTGGTAAAAACGTGGATCGACGAGTTCTAGCGAAATCACGAGGCAACCAAGCATGTCCGCAACGGCGCGATGCGATTGGATATCGGAGCGAAACTTGTAGCCGCAAAAAAGCACGTCGTCGCCGAAGAGTGCATCACCCTCGCCTTCGAAGTAGAGATCATCGGGCAACCAGCGGATTTCATAGCCATGTTCTTCCATCCATTTCGCAAAATGCGGTGCTTCGCCTGCGCGCTCTTGGTGGCGGAAATTGCTCGGAATGAATTTGCGGCCAACCGTGAGCCCGGCGTTCGCCGTGAAAACCATGTCGGGAAGTTTTGGCTGCGGCGCGACCAAATGGATCTTGCAATCCAATTTCGAGAGCGTCGCGTACAATTCTTTCCATTGCTTTTGGGCGAGCGCTGCCTCCGCGCCGCGGGCGCGACTCATCCAGGGATTGATCTCGTATTCGATTCCGTAAAAGTCCGGCGGACAAAGGAGCAACTCGCGCATAGGATCGACAATTTTATTCGCGAATCATTGCCTTTTGCGATCGCCGGCCGCGACCGGTCCGGAATCGGCTATGCAATCAGCGAGTTCCTGCAGGAATGGCTCGACATCTGTGACCAGGCCGATTGATTGTAGCGGCTGGTGCTCGACCGCCCTCTCCACTGCCGATGGATCGATGTCAACACAGACTGTTTTCACAGTGGGGGCGAGCATGCTGGCCACGGCGAGCGAATGCTGGATCGTCGCAAGCAGCAGCACATGGGTCACATCGGCGAGTTTCTCTCGCATGACCTTTTGAGCTTCGACCACATCTATTGTTACACCGGGAATCGGTCCCTCATCGCGGATCGAACCCGTCAGGACGATATCGACGTGGCGACGGACACAGGCGTGCATAATGCCACCGGTCAGGATCTTTTTCTGAACGGCTGCGGAGATTCCGCCCGCCTCGCGAATTGCATTGATGGCACGCATGTGGTTTTCGTGGCCACCGCGCGCGAAGGCAAGATCAAGATTCATTCCTAGGGAGGTGCCGAAGAGCGCCCGTTCCACGTCGTAAACTGCAAATGAATTTCCGGCGAAGAGACGATCGACATATCGCAACTCGATAAGGCGCACCAAGTGCTCGCCAGCGCCTGTCCGGACGATTGCAGGTCCCGCGACGATCGCGACTTTGCCTTTCGCTCTGCGCGCACGTTGCAACTCCCGAGCCAGTTCGCGAATGATCGCCGACTTCGGTTCGTCGGCATCGATGGTCGTGTTGATGAACTGAAACAGGTCAGTGCGCGACGTCGAACGTTGCACCGGAACCACGCGAATGCCCTGATGACCGACCACAACCTCGTCGCCTTTACTGACGTCGAAAAACTTGACCGCCCGGGCAGAGTGTTTTTTTCGGTCAACTGCAATTGCGCTGTCCATCATGGCAGGCTGAACTTCGATCTCTTTGCCATCGCATCGAACGAACGTTTGCTGGTTGGTTGTCACGTAGAACTCGCGCGGAAAAACTCCGTCCGCCGGGGCCTGCGCGAGTTGCGCATCCGCGCGTTTGGCAACCTCGGCCCCGTGCTGTCGCAGACGCAGGACTAGCTCGTCGAGGGCTTCGGTTGTTTCGGCAGAGACTTCGATTCGCGCGAAGCTCTGATCCGCCCGCTTTTTGCCGATCTTGATCTCGCCGATCTTAAAATTCGCGCCGTGGGTCAGGATTTGCACCAGCACCTTTGGCAAAATAAGCGAATCAATAATGTGTCCGCGCAGCTCGATCGTTTCGGAGAACATCCGCAAAATTTAGCCGAGGAAACCGGTCGCGCCAGTGAGCGCGAGCAAGAGGTCAGTGCTCTGATGCTCTTGCTGACTCTCTTACTCTTGTCCTGAAGCAATGCTTTTTCTTTTCGATTTGGAGCAACAGCAAGAGAAGGAGTAAGAGTAAGGAAACCCCAAAGCGACATGGAAAAACCGAACGCGCGCGGACCGACCCCTAGCCGCAAAGCGCATCTTGCTTTGGGAGAAAAATTAAATCGCAAAGAAAAACCGCCGCCGCAAATGCCTGCGCCGGCCAGGAAAAATCGCGCGCCCGCACGCCGCGAAATCGACCAGTAGATCGGCAAATTTCATGCACGAGCATCTGCCAGCCCTCGCGGCAAAGATTGCAGCGGTACTTTCGAACAAGCCCGAGTATTTTGTCACGCAGCCGGCAGAGCTAAGAGTCCTTAGGGGAATGTCCGAAGCAGAGATTGAGGATTTTGCTGGGACCCACGGCTGGCGCGTTGTGCGTCGCCTCGGCGGACGCCAAATCGAATTTTACAACGACGCGAGCCAGCGCGGCCAACTGTAGCCGGGATCGGTGATCCGGCTAAAATCGGCGGCTGGACAGCGTCGGCGTGTTGGCTTACCAATGCGCGAGGCGCGCCCGATGGAAGCAACGAAAATCTATTTCATCGTTTTTGGTATTCTGACGATTGCCGGAGGCGTCATGGGCTACATCAAAGCAGGCAGCGTGGCGTCGATTATCGCAGGCTCAATCACTGGAGTCTTGTTGCTCGTGGCCGCATTTCTTTTACCCGAACATCGCGCGGTTGGGCTGGCGACGGCGCTTATTATTTCTCTTCTCCTTGCTGCGCAGTTCACTCCGAAGTTTTTGCGGACCGGAAGAGTCATGCCCGCAGGCACAATGTCGGTCTTGAGCGTGATCGGGATCATCGCAGCGCTGGTCGCTTGGATAAAAAAATAATCGCGTGGGAAGAATTCGTCTCCGGACGTGGCGACGGCTCGTGCTCGTTTTATTCGGGGCGATCTTCGCTGCAATTGTTTATCGTTGGATTTCACTGGAACGACTGCAACACGTACCGCCGCCGGAAGTAATTGTTACCCCTTCCCCGGAACCGACACGTTTCCGTTCGCCGATTATCACCGGCAAACTGGATACGGCGAAGTTGTTCAACGGCGTCACAGTTCACGCGAAGGTCGAGACGCATTCCGGCGCTGACGCGACGACGGAGCGGGTTGACCCGGAAAGTTACGTTCTCGACCTGAAATTGCAGGCGCGGTTGCCTTCGCCGAACAAGACTATCGAGGAGCTGGCCAAAGTCAGTCCCCAACTGCCCGCGCTGTTGCCCGGTTTGGCGGCCATGCTCACACCCGATCCAGTTTCGCCGCTCTTCGCTCAGCTTTACGAAACCAAAGTAAAAGGATTGCGCGACAATCTTGTCCATCTCGATGAGCTTCTTTCACGGCACAATTTTTTCGATTGCCAAACCGTCCTGCAATTGCAGCACCCTCAAAGTCACCGCAAAGCGCTCCTGCTCCAGGCGGACATGGACGTCGATGCAGATGGTTCCGACGCGGACCGGATGCCAATTGGAACTGGTGTGACAACGAATTTCAAACCATTCACCAGTTATCGCTGGCCTAAAAAGGGCGCTGCGCCGAATCCTTATCTCCCCGCGACCGAGGATCGTTTGAAGAAAGTCGAAGCTGAGTACGGGCTCAAGGCGACGACGCCTGAGCGAAAACGGGAGTTCCGCACCGCGCTGACGCAGCTGCGGGACGAGGTCACCACGCTGAAAAAGTTCAGTTTTCTGATTGGGGCCACCGATCCCTATATCGTTTTGGCGGGAGCTTTCGCGCACGGAAAGGACGCTCCCAAAGTGGGAGATTATGCTTTGGTCATTTTCGCAGACGCAGTTTATCCGGCGATCGTGGGCGACATCGGTCCAAATGACAGGGTCGGCGAGGCCTCGCTGCGGATCGCGAAGCAAATTAACGCGTTGTCGACTCCGTACAACCGCCCAGTGAGCGATCTCAAAGTGACTTATTTGATTTTTCCTGAAACGGCTGACAAGCCATTTGGTCCGCCGGACCTGGATAAAATTCAGGCGCGCTGCCAAAAACTGGTCGATGAAATTGGCGGCGCGACCGTGCCGCTGCATCATTGGGAAAATATCATCCCGCCTCCGCCAACTCCCACTGCGACGGCGACGGTCTCGCCATCTCCTGTCATTTCGGCAAGTCCGGGCGTGTCGCCGTCCCCGACGTTTGCATTTCCAATTGCCAGCCCGTCAGGGAGTCCGATGCTCGCGCCGACACGTTCACCTCTAGCCAAGCCGACGCCGTAGCGATTATCGATCTTGCTTAGCAGAGACCTGGGTTGAATCGTCAACAGCCAGTGAGGGTTTGTTCACGACAGTCGCTAATCGTAAGGAGAATAGTCAGGCTCAAATCGTTGCGTCGGCACGAACGTCTCATCCCCCTCAATAAAAGCGCGGCGATGCCGGCGCGGAACGAGTTCGTCTTCGTCCGAGTCCGGCGCGACGACCTTGGTACGGCCGGAGGGCAAACGATAAATCAGCCTTCCATCAGAGGTGATGCCAATCATCTGAGGGCGCGTTGAACCCGTACGGCCTTGCGACGAAGCAACTCGCTTCTTTTTACTCTGCGAACTCGTCTGATTCGTATTGGCAGGCCTCGGTGTGGCGTTCGTTTGCGCTAAGTTTTCGACGGTCGTCGCTGGAGCGGTCGCGGTTTCGCCTGGCGAATTCGCGGGGTTTGCAGCGGCTTCGAGTTGCGCATTTGATGTCTGCCCCGAAGGCGTTCGCGGCTCAACATTTGGCGACGCGGCCGGCGCTGAACTCGCTGCGGTCGATGTATTCGGTTGCGATTGCTGCCCGAACGCCAGCGTGGCTGCCTGAGGAGACAATACCGTGTCCGGAGTCACCGGACTGGAGGGACTTTGGATTGCCGGCGTTGGTGAAGATTCCGGGACGCCAACGAGAACACCAATTGGTTTTGGCCCATGATGATGCCCAAAGATCCTGCCGATGTCCTGCGAGAATAACAATACCGCGATGACCGCTGCCGCTATAATCAGGGCACTGGCAGCCAGCGCGATTCGCCGCAGCCGCTCGGGTCGCCGCTTTGTGGTCCGTGGAATCTTTGAAATTAGCGGAATGCCAAATCGGCGTGCCAATCTCTGCCTGCGCTCAATCTTCAGCAGGCACTGACGAATCATCTCCGCCAGTGCAACCGGGTCTTTTGGGCGTTGATCGGGATTGCGACGCAACATTTGGGAGAGCAAAGCCCGCAAGGGTTTTGGAAACACTTGGAGCTCTCCACGGCGCAGCTCTGCCGAAGGCGCGGCGGTCGTCAGCAGAAAGTACATTGTCGCGCCGAGAGAATAAACTTCTGATCGGAAATCGGTTGTTCCATTTTCCAATTGCTCAGGACTGGCGAAGTGCGATGCCACAGAAGAACTTTCTTCGCGCCCGTCACTTCCGTTGAGCTCGTCGAGCTCGCCACGCGCCGAGTCCGTCTCCCGAATGCTTTCGGAAGAGGACTTGAGTTCAGCCAGGCCGAAGTTCAGTAGCTTGACGAATGGCCAACTACCTTCAGGCGTCGGTCCTGGAACGATCATTAAGTTGGACGGCTGAATAGCGCAGTGCGCAAGCTTGTGAAACTTGGCCGTCGAAAGCACGCTGACTATTTGCTCTGCCACGCGTAACACGGCATCGGCCGGCATTGGGCCATGCTGGGCAACCCATGCAGCAAGTGTTTCACCGGGCAGTCGCTCGGAGACGTAAACGTAATTTCCGCCCTCACGTCCAAAATCAAAAACCTTGGCGATATTGACGTGACGCAGTCTCTCCACGGCGCGTGCCTGCTCTTCGAATTGCTCCCGGACGGCCGGATCGATGCTTTCTACTGGGAGCAGCGTTAGAGCAACCGGTTCACCGGATCTTTCGTCCACGGCTTCGTAGGCAATCGCGGCACCATCTCGGCGGAGTTCATTCGGCGTGCCGTCAGAGCTAAGGCAGACCCGATAATGCTGAAGGAATATCGTGCGCTCCATGACCGTGTCCCATTGGCCGCGGCGAGATCACCATACTCTCGCCCCACCGCCCATGATTCAACCTCGATTTTGGCAGCGAGTTGCTCTCGGATGGAGAGTTCCAATTAGCCACGTGAGGCGCAAAGCCTTTTATGTGGCTACCCCGCTTGGATTCGAACCAAGAATAACGCCTCCAAAGGGCGCTGTGTTACCGTTACACCACGGGGTATCTCGATTTGCGAGTTTAGATCGGCGATTTTGGATCAAAGCGCAATCCGCAAAAGTGGGAGCGTTTGAAGCTGGGCTTGCTGATTTGAATTAAAAAACTCATCGATTCACTGGCGGCCAAGAGTGCTTGGCTATAGGCAGATTTTCCACCCAAATGACCACTCGCAAATCATGGGAAGCAGTTTATATTTTGCGCGCGCCATCATGAAGGAATTGAGTGTAGAGAAACTGCATGTGTCCATCGCCGATCAGGAGATCGTTCGCGGGTTAAGCCTGCGCGTTCCACGCGGCGAAGTGCACGCGCTGATGGGCCCGAATGGATCTGGGAAAAGCACGCTTGCCAAGGTCCTCGCGGGTCATCCCGATTACCGGGTTAGCTCTGGCAAAGTATTGATGGATGGCGAAAACCTTTTCGAGCTTGAGCCGGATGAGCGGGCGCGGCGCGGCCTTTTCATGGCCTT
>QHNJ01000071.1 GCA_003218395.1 Verrucomicrobiota bacterium | reverse complement strand
TTGCTCGCGCAAAAAGGGCCGCTCGGATCGGGGACGAAATTGCGGATGCCAGACGATCAGCTCTTCGAATACGACAGCGACGTATTGCAAGCGAGCGCCATCAATCAATTGCAAAAGCTTGGCACGCTCATTCAACGGAATCCGAAAGCGACATTCACCGTGGAAGGCTACACGGATTCATTCGGTACCCCGCAATACAATCTCGATCTAAGTCAACGCCGCGCCGACAGCGTGAAACGATATCTGGTCGAAGCGATGGGAATCAGTCCCGTGCAAATCGAAACGCATGGTTACGGCATGACGAGATTCCGTACGTCGCCGAACGGCTCGATTGAAGAACAAAGCCCGAATCGCCGTGTGGAGATCGTAGTCCACACGAGCGAAGGCTGATTGTCGAAAGGTAGGGCCGGTTCACCGAAGCCGCCTGTGGGCAGGCGATTGAGGTCAATCGCCCCTACCTGCTACCAATTTTTGATCCACTGCAGTTGATCTGTTGGGCTTCCACTCGTTGTGCCAGCGGTGCTCCACAGATCGAACGTGGGATTGTAACCTGGCGACGGACTCGGATTCGCAACTGGATTATCAATGGTAGAATAGCCATAGATGTTTCCAAACGGATCGCGAATGTAGCTTACAGTTGTAGGGGTGAGTGTATTCCCGCAAGCGTCTGTGGTCGTGGTGGTGCTCGTCCCGAGCATGTTCGGCTTAAACGTGAAGTAGGACTTCGCTCCGGGTTGGAAATTTGCGTTCGTATCCCCACTTAGTTGTTCATACAGATAAAGGCTCGCAGCTTGATAACTGCAGGGATTCCCGGAGGTCTGAGCGTTAAGAGCAATAGTATCGGGATTATTCGGATAAATTCCATTATCGGCTTTGTAACTTTCGCAAGCGGCGGACATGGCGGCGATCTCGGTTTCGGCGCGGGAACGAGCGCCTTTTTTTTGCACATAGCCCATTGTGCTTAGAATTAATCCAGTTAGCACAATGATGATGGCTATGACGACAAGAAGCTCAATGAGACTGAACGCGCTTGTAGCGGCAGGCGTGCCGCCTGCGATCCTTCGATTCGCCGCAGCCGGCACGGCTGCCTCTACAGAACGACAACTTTCACGCAAGATCGACAATGGACTCTCGCGCTGCACGCGTCAGGTTTGCTGCTGCAATCCTTGGATGATGCTGATGAGCGGAGTGAAGAGGGCAAGCACAATCGTGCCGACAATCAGCGCGAGAAACACGATCATGATCGGCTCGAGCGCCGAGGTTATAGCAGCGACCGCCGTGTCGACCTCATCGTCATAAACGTCCGCAATCTTCAAAAGCATCTCGGGGAGCTTACCGGTTTCTTCGCCCACGTCGATCATGCTGACCACCATCGGCGGAAAAGCGCCGCTGGCTTCGAGCGGTTGCACGATCGATTCGCCTTCCTTCACGCTGTCGTGCACCTTCGAGATCGCGTCGGCAATCGCCGCATTGCCGGCAGTTTCGCGGGTGATGTTTAACGCCTGCAAGATCGGAACGCCACTCGTGACCAGCGTCCCGAGTGTACGCGAAAAACGGGAGATTGCCGTCTTGCGGTTCAAATTGCCAAAGAGCGGAATGCGCAACTTAAGACGATCGATCACGAATCGTCCGGCACGCGTCCGAGCGATCAATTTGTAAGCTGCCACCGTGGCAACCACAACACCAAGTACAACCAGGCCATGGTCCTTTAAAGCGTTGCTCACTCCGATCACAAACTGGGTGACGGCTGGCAGCGGTTTGTTGCCGAGCATATCGTGAAAGATCGTTTCGAACTTCGGCACAATGAAAACGAGGAGAAATCCCATGATCGCTAGCGCCATCGTCATCACGATTATCGGATAGACCATCGCCGCGACGACTTTGTTTTTAATCTTCGCGGCTTTCTCCTGAAATTCCGCAAGCCGGTTCAGGACAAGCTCGAGTACGCCGCCGACTTCGCCGGCTTTCACCATGTTGATGTAAAGATCGTTAAAGATCCGCGGATGGAGGGCAAGAGCGTCGGAAAATGTATTGCCGCCTTGCACGGCGTCAGCGAATTAGTGTGGCCAGTTGACGCGTAAAAATCATCAGGACCTTTGGCTTGATTTTTTTGCGCTGGAAAAGAACGATGCTGGTTTTCGCGCGCGGTCGCGTCATTTTTGCCATTTTCGCCACGCGACGACGCGCTTCTTTTCCGTCACGGCTGGCTTTGGCCTCCTCGTAAACGCTGGTCGGAAAATAGCCTGCCTGACGCAATTGGCCGATTGCTTCGTTGCTAGAAGCGGCTTCGAGCAATCCAGTCGCTTCCTGTCCCCGGGCATCGAGGGCGACATAGTTATACCGCGGCATAAACAGCCAGATGATAGCTATCGTGAGGCCGCTGTCGAGCTTTTCACGCAGCGCCGGTCCGGGCTCCTTCGTGCCCGGCACTCCGAATTACGCCATGCCCACGGGGCGGAGGCTCCAGCTACGTGTATCTCAGTACCTCGTCGATGGTGGTATCGCCTGCGAAAATGCTGCGCAAACCATCCTGCCGCAGTGTAACCATTCCGAGCTCAATTGCCTTTTGTTTCAAAGTGACTGTTGGTGCGCGCTCATTGATCAATTCGCGCATCGGATCGGTAATTTTCAGAAGCTCATAAATCCCTTTTCGTCCTTTGTAACCAGTGTTGTTACACGCGTCGCAGCCTTTGCCGTAATAAAATTGTTTTTCGCCAATGTCTCGCCGCGCAATCCCCGACTCCGCAAGTAATGCCTCATTTGGCTGATAAGCCGTGCGGCACTGACGGCAAATGCTGCGCAGCAAACGCTGGCCCAGGACGGCCTCGAGCGTGGATGAAATCAGAAACGGTTCCACTCCCATGTCGATCAAACGGGTGATCGCGCCGGGGGCGTCATTAGTGTGCAAGGTCGTAAAGACGAGATGTCCGGTCAGAGACGCCTGGATGGCAATCTGCGCTGTCTCGAGGTCGCGTGTCTCACCGATCATGATGCGATCGGGATCCTGGCGCAGAAACGACCGCAAGACGCGCGCAAACGTCAGGCCGATGGCTTCGTTGACCGGTACTTGCACAATTCCTTCCAGATCGTATTCGACCGGCTCTTCCGCGGTGAGCAGCTTCGAATCGATCGTGTTGATCTTGCGCAAACAGGAATAAAGCGTCGTCGTCTTTCCCGAGCCGGTCGGGCCGGTCGCGATAAAAATGCCGTTTGGGCGATGGATCATTTCGACGAGAAAGTTGTAGATGTAATCGGGCATGCCGAGTGCTTCGAGGTCGAGATTCACAACGCTACGGTCGAGCACACGCAGCACGAGACTCTCGCCGAATTGCGTCGGTAAAGTGGAAACTCGAAGATCAACACTGCGCCCGGCAATATTCTTTTGAATGCGGCCGTCCTGGGGTAATCGTCTCTCCGCGATATTCATATTTGCCATCACTTTCACCCGCGAGATCACCGGCAAGGCGAGATGACGGGGCGGCGGCGCCATTTCGTATAGCGCACCATCCACGCGATAGCGGATTTTGAATTCGTTTTCGAACGGCTCAAAGTGAATGTCGCTCGCGCGGTCCTGGATCGCCTGATAAAGGATAAGGTCGACAAAACGAATGATCGGGGTTGCATTCGCCTCTGCTTCAACCGCGGCGGCGCCGTCTCCCTCGCGCAGTTGCAGAAGCTCGCCAGCCTCACCGAGCTGTTTGAGGACCTCCTCCATGCTCGAGGTATCGGTGCCGTAATACTGCCTGATCAGATTTTCGATTTGCTCAGGTGGCGAAACGACCACGTGAATGTCTTTACCGAGCGCGAAGCGAAGATCCTCTGCCGCGTGTTGATCGAACGGATCAACCAGCGCGACACGCAGCGCATTACCGCTCATTTCAATCGGAAGCGCGCCGTGCAACCGTGCCAGTCCGCTGGGAATGAAACGCAACACTTCGGACGCGATTTCGTGCTCGATAAGATCGACAAAGTCGAAGCCCACTTGCGACGACTGCAAGACTTGTTGTTCAACGAAGAACTCTGCTACCTGTTTGTTGTTCATATTTCAGAGTCCTGGAATGGTTAAATCGTTAAACAGTTAAACCGGTGGTCATCAGCTTACGTCACCTATCGTAATGGAAATGACTTCTTCGGCAGAGGTAAGACCGGCCAGAATCTTGCGCACACCGTCTTCGCGGAGCGTCCGCATGCCCAGTTCACGGGCCCGTTGCCGCAGCATCAAAGTGGAGCTGCGTTTGTTGATCATATGGCGCACCTCATCGTCGATCACAAAAATTTCAAATATGCCCATTCGACCCTTGTAACCGATTTGACGGCATTGATCGCATCCCGCCGGCTTCATTACCTGCGCTTCCCGGAGCTGGCCCGGTTCAATTCGCAACGCACGCAATTCCGTCTCGGTAAGTTCCCCCGGTTGTTTGCAGTTGCTGCACAGGCGCCGGACAAGCCTTTGCGCCATAATCGCACGTACCGAGGAAGCAACAAGAAACCGCTGGACACCGATATCGATTAGGCGGGCGACGGCAGAAGGAGCGTCGTTCGTGTGCAATGTGCTGAAAACAAGATGTCCGGTCAGGCTCGCGTTCGTCGCGATACTCGCAGTCTCGAGGTCGCGAATTTCGCCGATCATAATGATGTTCGGCGCCTGACGCAGGATAGAGCGCAACGCCGCCGGAAAGGTCATGCCGATCTCCGGATTCACCGGCACCTGGTTGATCCCATTCATCTGATATTCAATCGGCTCTTCAACCGTGATGATCTTGCGGTCTGGTTTATTAACGTAATTGAGGCAGGCGTAAAGCGTGGTCGTCTTGCCGGATCCGGTTGGGCCAGTAACAAGAAGAATCCCGTCTGGCAACTTGATCAGGCGCTCGAGGATTTCCTGATCATCGGAAAAAAATCCAAGCTCCGGCAAACCAAGCTTCAAGCTGGACTTATCAAGCAGGCGCATGACCACGCTCTCACCATGGTTGGTAGGAATGGTCGAGACGCGAAGATCGATCGGTTTCCTTTTGATTTTTACCTGAATGCGACCGTCTTGCGGCAACCGCTTCTCTGCGATGCTCATCGAACCGGTCATGATCTTGAGCCGGCTGGTAATGGCCGATTGCAGACGCTTGGGCGGCGCCTGCATTTCCTGCAATACACCGTCGATACGAAAGCGGACGCGGAATTTTTTATCGAGCGGCTCCAAATGAATATCGCTCGCCCCTGCGCGGTGCGCCTCGATCATCAACATCGACACGAGGCGAATAATTGGTGCGTCAGCTTCATCCATTCCCGTTGCTTCCGCGCCCTCGCCGATTTCCAGGCCGAGATCGACATCTTCTCCGATTTCTTTTTGCAGAACGTCCGCGGCTTCGTCAGCCGTGCCATAATATTTGATTAGCGCCTCGCGAATTTTCTTTGGGCTCGTGCAAACGAGTTCCAACTCACGCTGGAGCAGAAAATTGAGACTATCGATCGTATCGATGTCGAGTGGATTGCCTATCGCCACAACCAGTCCGGTTTCACCAAAACCGACCGGAATCACTTTGAAGCGGCGCGCTTCTTCCCCTCGGATCTGGTTGATGACTTGCGGCGGAATCACGATGGAGGAGATGTCGATCCAATCCATGTGCGCCTGCGCCGCGAGCGTGCGCGAGACGTCCACGTCGGAAACGATTCCGCCTTCGATTAAAACGTCGACCACATTGCTTGCGCCGTTTAGGCGCAAGCGCGCGCTCTCAATCTGGGGGCGTGTCACCAGTCCCACGTCTTGCAGGATTCTGAGGAGGTAATCTTCGCTCTGTTGCACCTGCGGAAAGATGCCTGAGCGGACAATCTACTGCAAATCTTTGTAGCCGGAGAATACTCAGCGTCTTAACGCTGGTTCTGATTGTATTTTGTCCTTAGCAGGCCTCGGTGGTTTGCTTTGCGCAAATCCTAGTTATTGCTCAGAGCAACCGTCGACAAAGTTCTATTCCACCGTCACGCTCTTGGCAAGGTTGCGCGGTTTATCGATGTCACGGCCAAGCTCGACGGCAAGATGATAGGCGAGAAGCTGAAGCGGAATGACCGTGAGTATCGGCATGACGCAATCCGGTGCATCTGGCAGGGAGATAATTTCGTTGGCGATTTCTTTGAGTTGCTTCGCGCCATTTCCGCTTGTGAGTGAAATAATGGGGCCTTTACGAGCCTTGACTTGCTCGATGTTATTCAGATTTTTCGAGAAGACCGCATCGTCGGGCACGATAAAAACCGAGGGAAGATCCGGGCGGACCAACGCGATAATGCCGTGCTTGAGCTCGGCGCTGGGGTGGCCTTCGGCGAAAAGATAGGTGATCTCCTTCATTTTCAGGGCCCCTTCGAGCGCGATCGGAAAATTGAATTGTCGCCCAAAAAAAAGCACGCCGTTCACATCGGCGTATTTTTTAGCAATTGCTTTAATCTGATCGCTCAGTTTCAGAACTTCTTCGATCTGCTCGGGCAATGCTTCCAGTGCTTCAATGATCCGGCTTCCCTCGGCCGTGGAAAGATTTCGCATCCGGCCGAAAAGCAGACCGATGAGAGTGAGAATGACAAGTTGCGAAGTAAAAGATTTCGTGGCCGCGACGCCAATCTCGGGCCCGGCATGCATGTAAACGCCACCGTCGCTCTCGCGCGCGATCGTGCTCGCGACGTTGTTACAAATTCCCAGCGTCCGAAAACCTTTGCGCCGACTTTCGCGGAGTGCCCCGAGTGTATCTGCAGTTTCGCCGCTCTGGCTGATGGCAAAAACCAGAGTCTCCGGCGTCATCGGCGTGTTGCGATGGCGAAACTCACTCGCATATTCGACTTCGGTGGGAATATTCGCCAGCCGCTCGATTAGATATTCCCCTATCCTGCCGGCATGGAGAGCGGTGCCGCAACCAGTGAGAATAATGCGCCCGACATCGCGTAATTGGGCAGGCGTCATGTTCAAGCCGCCCAGCTTCGCAGTGCATTCTTCCACGCTAAGACGGCCGCGCATCGCATCGCGCACCGTGTCGGGCTGCTCAAAGATCTCCTTGAGCATGTAATGTCGAAAATCGCCTTTCTTAATGTCCTCGGCAGTGAATTCGACTTTGCTCACTGGATGATCGCCACTTTCTCCACCGAGCGAAGCGATCTCAAATTTGTCTCGCTCCACGCTGACCACATCAAAGTCGTTTAAGTAAACAGCGTCGCGGGTGTAAGCGACGATCGCGCTCACGTCACTGGCAAGAAAGTTTTCGCCTTTGCCTACCCCGAGAACCAGCGGACTTCCTCGTCGCGCGCCGATCATGAAATCCGGGACATTCGCGTGAACAAGTGCGATGCCGTACGTTCCAATCACTTTTTGAAGCGCAGCGCGAACCGCACCAAGGAGGCGCGCTTTTTTCTGATAAACATCCACCGTGCTTGCGCACGATTCGTCGTAAAGTTTCCCAATTAGATGCGCGAGAACTTCGGTATCAGTTTCCGAGCGAAATTTGGTATCGCCGTTGCGGACCAGATCCTCTTTAAGCAATTGATAATTTTCGATCACCCCGTTATGCACGAGCGCGAGCTTGCCGCTGGCGTCAAAGTGCGGGTGCGCGTTTTCGTCGGTCACTTTGCCGTGCGTAGCCCAGCGTGTGTGACTGATACCAAAGCAGCCCGAAAGCGGTCGCTTTTTCGTCAATCTTGCAAGCGCCACGATGCGTCCGGCACATTTGCGCGTCTCCAGATTTCCTCCATCTACAACAGCGACGCCGGCGGAGTCATAGCCTCGATATTCGAGGCGGCGCAGACCTTCGAGTAAAATTTGCGCTGCTTCGGCGCGACCAACGTAGCCAACAATCCCGCACATGCTTGGAGTGTAGCGGGGCCTGTCCTAAGCCGCAAGATTCGCACCGCGTGTGGATAGACGTGGCTTTACAAATGCTACCCGCGAATCACAGGAACGAACTCCCAGCGAAAAGCTCAGCGTCGCTGCGCCTGGACTACATACAACGGAATCCGGCTTTTGGTGTCGCCGTCGACCTTGAGCTCGAAATAATATTCTCCGGGAAGCTCAAGGTGAAAACCGAGGTGCTGCCAGATGTGAATGTGTGTCTGAGACTGATGACCGGGAATGCGGATCTCAAAATCCTGCCGTATCGGTTTGAGAACTGGCCGCATGTCAGGATCGCAGAAGTGCATCTCGAGCCAGTGGCGGCCCTCCTCGCCGACATCAAATCGCAGTTTGCATGCGACTGCACACAACGGATGATCACAGGGAAAAGATTGAGCGCCAATCGTGTCAAACGATCCTAGAATGTTCAGTTTCCCCGCAGCCACCGTGGCAGCATCGCAAAGTGTGAATATTTCAGTCTGCACGGTGAAAATACTGGGTTTACGGAGAGCAAGATCAGGCGCAGCTGGCGACAACGCGAGTGAAAAACAGCGGAAATGTGACCGTCCTCGCATGGCCTTTGTGGCCGACACGGGCCGCCTCGACAACTCGACGCAAAAAAGTTGCCGGAACGCGCAGACGCTAGGTTATTGACTGTTAGCAATGCAAGACCAGCCGCAGCGCGATTCACTTTCAAAGAATCAATCAGTAGCCACCGCTGCACTACCGCCAGGCACAATCCAGCGAACGCTTGCAATCATTATGGGTGGCGGCGCCGGCACGCGTTTGTTCCCATTAACGAAAGATCGTGCCAAACCCGCAGTGCCGCTCGGGGGGAAATATCGCATCGTCGACATTCCCATCAGCAATTGTCTGAACTCTGGACTGCGCTCGATCTATGTGCTCACGCAGTTTAACAGCATGTCGTTACATCGACATATTCAGGCGAGTTACAAGTTCGACAATTTCTCGCGTAGCTTTGTCGATATTATCGCTGCTCAACAAACGCCCTCCGGTTCACAATGGTACCAGGGAACCGCCGACGCGGTGCGGCAAAACATGCGCTACTTCCTCGAGCGCCCGTTCGATTATTACCTGATTTTAAGCGGCGACCAGCTATACCGCATGGATTTTCGCGCGCTGTTGCACCAGCATATCCGTTCAAGCGCGGACATCACGCTGGCCACCAAACCGGTCCATCGACATCAAGTTTCCGAGTTCGGCATCATGCAAAGCGGAGTCGATCGCAGGATTACTCGTTTCGTCGAAAAGCCGACCGACGAGACTGTGCCGGGCGAGATGAAGATGAGCCGGGAGCTACTCGACGCCATCGGTTCAAATGAAGAGGAGGAATTATTCCAGGCTTCGATGGGAATTTATGTCTTCAACCGGAAGGTGCTGATCGAATGCTTGGAGAACGATCTGGTGGATTTCGGGAAATATGTCATCCCACAATCGATCAAAGATCGACATGTAAGCGCGTTTATCTTCAAAGGTTACTGGGAGGACATTGGAACAATCCGGGCCTTCTATGAGGCGAATCTGGATCTGACCGATCTAGTGCCCGAATACAGTTTTTTCGACACCGAGGCGCCGATTTACACACATCCGCGCTTTTTGCCCGGCAGCAAAATCAATGGAGCCACGCTG
>QHNJ01000327.1:362-1847 GCA_003218395.1 Verrucomicrobiota bacterium | reverse complement strand
CATTTGCGGATTTGCGCAATTGAGCAAACCTGACAGATTTTAAAAGGACAAAGGGGGCCATCCTCTTTGGTCCGAGGAGCCTTAAACCTCGCTCGAAGATTTAAATTGACTACGCGCCGGTTCAGCGATACAGCTCCCGTCAGAGAAAAAAGGGTCTTTAAATTTTCCAACCGTCACTTCGGCCCCTGGCTGCAAAGCTGGGCCGAGTAAGACATCTTAAGGAGGGTTTATGACCATGCAGCATATCCTTTTGGCCGTTCTGGCCGCCGTTTTCTCCCTGTCTGTGGTGCCGGCGCGGGCCGAGATGAAGAACCAGTGGGTCGAGTACAGCCACGGCGAGACCAAGCTCAAAGCCTATATGGTCTACGACGACAAGGTGACCGGCCGGCGCCCGGCCGTGTTTGTGGTCCATGCGCGCGAGGGCATGACGCCGAAGACGCTGCAGCTCACGGAAACCTGGGCCAAGCTCGGCTACGTGTCGTTCGCGACCGACATTTTCGGCTACGGCCAGGGCGTGCTGCCGAAGAACGTTGAGGAAATGACGGCGCAGACCACGATCTACAGCAAGGACCGCGCGCTGATGCGCGCGCGCACTCAGGCCGGGTACGATACGCTCGTCAAAAAACCGATGGTCGATGCGGGCAAGATCGCGCTTGTCGGCTACTGCTTCGGCGGCGCGGTCGGTGTCGAGTTCGGCGCAACCGGCGCGCCGCTCGCAGCGAATGTCGCGATCCACGGCTCATTCCGCGACCACGCGGCGGGATGGGCGAAGAACGCCAAGGGCATGTACCTGATCCTGCACGGCGCTGAGGACGAGGGCTATCCGCTCCCGGTGGTCGACAAGGTGGTCCAGGAGTTGCGCGCCGCGAAGCTCCCCTTCCAGCTGGAGGTCTACAGCGGCACCGGCCACGGCTTCTCCACCCCGAAGAACAAGGCCGAGGAGCGCGCCAACGCGCAGTCGATCGACTCGACCGCGCGCACGCTCAAGGAGGTTTTCGGCATGTGAGCGCAGCCCAGGCACAACGAGAAACGGGATTGCGCGAAGGCCAACGGGTCAAGTATTTGAGAGTTGTCCCACTTTATTAAGATTGAGTTTCCTGCGTTGCGGCTCAACCCGGCTTGAGTGTAAGCCATAGGCGAGGCGCGCATAAACCGTGATCGCGTCTGTGGATCGTGACCGCGAAATCCACGTGAGCACGAACACACCACACGAACACGGATTCACTCGAGGCCGCAGGCCTATCCCTCATCCTTTCGCCTTTATCCTTTCCCGATGCGCTTGGCCAACTCGGCGGGCGAGGCCATGGCCAGGGACAGCGGGATCATGAAAGCGCTGATGACGATGAGTCCCCAGATGGCGGTGGAGTAGTTCCCGTTCAGGTCGAAGATCAAGCCCATGACCAAGGGGCCGATGACCCCCGCCGCAATGGAGCCCCCCTGCAAAAGGCCCAAGACTCCTCCGATGGCCCGGGTGCCGAACATAAT
>QHNJ01000327.1:0-312 GCA_003218395.1 Verrucomicrobiota bacterium | reverse complement strand
TCACCAACTGGAGGTACAACAGTGAAAAACCCATCATCGCGGCGACGACTGCGAGGACGACGCGATAGTCCGTCCTGTCCAGCAGATAGCCGCCGCCGATGCGTCCGATACCGCTGATGATGAAGACCATGGACATGACCACGGCCGCCCGGGCCGCGGTGAGTCCGATATCTTGTTGGAAGTAGGGAATCATGTGGCCTTGGACCGCGGAGTTTACGGCGAAGGTACCCGACAAGTAGCTCGTGAATAGCCAGAACTCCTTGGTCCGGAGCACCGCGCGGAGCGTCAGCCCGGCATCCGTTCGGCGGCGCG
>QHNJ01000011.1 GCA_003218395.1 Verrucomicrobiota bacterium | reverse complement strand
CCTTGTGTTTACACCACCGGCTACATGTTCATTCAAATCGTCGGCTTTTTGTGCGTTGGCGTTGTCGCCGCGTTGGTGCTGCGGAGGCGCAGTCCCGCAGCCTGAAGGTTTTAAGGCGCCAATTCGGCGTCTTAAAGTCTTGGACTTCTGTCCTCTGCCGCCGCCCCCCTTCTTAGTTCCTAATTCTTCCCTCTTCCTTAATCTCTCATCCTTCATCCTTTTATGAAACTCGCCTTGCTCACCATCTTCGCCACAACCCTCGCAACTGCCGCAGATGTATCCATCACTCAGGACGAACTTGTCCGTCGCACCCAGGAGCTTTACGACGCTATCGCGCCTGGGAATCAAACGCCTTGGAAAAAATATTTCGCTGACGATTGCATCTTCTCCGACGAAAAAGGGCGCACGCTCGACAAGACGAAACTCGTGGCCGACATCACGCCTTTGCCAACAGGATATTCCGGCACCATCAACCTCGACAAAGTCCAAAGCCGGATCTTCACCGACACCGTCGTTCTTAGCTATGACGCGAATGAAACCGAAACGATCTTCGGCCAAAACCTGACGGCGCGTTATCACGTCACCGACACGTGGCTGCGGCGCAACGGCGATTGGCAGATCATCGCCAGCCAGGCCCATCGCTATTACGAAGACCCAGCAGTGGGAAAAGCCGACCCGAAAAAGTTCGCCGACTTCATCGGTACCTACGAGCTCGCGCCCGGTCAAACAAGATCGATTACGGCTGAGGACGGGAAACCGTTCATCGAACGAAAAGGCAAAAAGGAAGAGCTGTTGCCAGAAACATCCGATCTGTTCTTCCGCAAAGGCGTCGAAGGCCGGATTCTCTTCCATTACAACGCCAAGGGCAAGGTCGACGCTTTGATTGATAGGCGGAATAACGAGGATGTCGTTTGGGCTAAGAAACGATAGCAGACCGTCCTGGTCGCCGTAGCGACCGAAACAACGAAGACGTCAGTTTGCGAAAAACAAAGTAACCACTACGCCGATCAAAATTAGTGACTCCGCTCCTCGATCCCGCACTCGCGCACGAACCAGAGCGGTTTGAGTTTGGCTAATGGACCCTTCAGTTTATTCCGGGATTATCCACTTGACACAGGTTTGACATAGTGCTAATTTGGTCGCGTGATTGAAATTGTTTTGCGCGGTTTCCGATGTTTTTGGGCGATCTTTTTGATCTCCTTGACAACCTTTTTCGGAAACACCGAGTGGAGCAATTCCTTATCCGTCATCTTGTGGGCAGGCTTCTTTAACCTAGGCATAACTATGAACAAAAAACCGACCAAATCCTTCAAAGCAGAAATGAATCTTCCGGCGCTTATTGAGCAATTCGGAAGCGATGAAAAATGCCGTGCGCGGCTTACTAGTTTGCGCTGGCCCAAAGGCGTTACTTGTCCGCGCTGCAAATCGAAAAGTATCTCGAATGTAATCGAGCGCGACCAATACGACTGCAACGCATGTCGTTATCAGTTTTCGGTAACGAGCGGCACGATCTTTCACGATACGCACCTTCCATTGTCGAAGTGGTTCCTTGCTATTTACTTTATGACGGAATCGAAGAAAGGCATGTCGGCGCTGCAAATGAAGCGCACGCTTAATGTGTCCTACGAGACGGCATGGTATCTCTGCCACCGTATCCGCGCTGCCATGCGCGAGATTAACAGCGAACTTCTGCGCGGAGTCGTGGAAGTGGACGAAACTTATGTCGGCGGAAAGGTGCGCGGGAAAGGGCGCGGCTACAAAGGGAACAAGGCTATCGCTATTGGAGCAGTCCAACGCGAGGGCAAGATTCGACTGCAAGTTATTCCTAATGCTACCAAGGTCGTTCTCCATAAGTTCATTCACGACAACACGGCACCGGATACGGAAGCGATCTACACGGACGAAATGCCAGCTTATTGGGGAATTGACGATGCCGACACAAAGCATAAATGGGTTAATCATTCTGCCGAAGAATGGGTTGTCGGAGACGTTCATACCAACGGTATAGAGAGCGTCTGGAGCCTCTTGAAGCGATCTATCATCGGTTCTTATCATAAGGTGAGCATTAAGCATCTGGACGCCTATCTGGATGAATTGGAGCACCGGTTCAATAATCGTAAGAATGAGTACATATTCCGGGATACTCTCACGAAGCTAGTAAACGCGGTTAAGCTACCATATTCGGAGCTGACGAAGGCTGCATGATTTATGGCATCCTTATTCATTTACGAGTATAGGTAAGCTCCCACCGGCCATTGTTGAACTGCGCGGTAAGCGTTGCGCATAGTGGCCTAATATCCTCGGCGCTAAATGCGACATGAAACAAGTAGGTGTCGTTTTCATCGAGTCGTTTATGTTTCTCCGTGATAAAGTCAAAATCAGCCATAATTTCTGCTTGAAGGGTTCCGCCCGGAAGCCAAAGAACTTCTAAATACTCAGGCGTCCCGTAACGAATTGTCTTAACATCTGAATCTGGATCATGAGCAGGGCAGAACCTAAACTTGAGGTTGTTATATGGAATTACAGGATTGCCGCTTTTTTCAAGATAGGTTAACACCGCCCTGCATCCTATGATGTCCAGTTTTCTCTTAGATTCGACACACAAACGCGCAATCGTGCCTCTTATTACACTGCGATCTTGGTATCGAAATTCCGTGGGCCATATACAGCCAGGTTTTTTAGCATCGTATGATATTTGAAGTCGCCTCCGATCCTGATAATGCGAAGCACACCATCCGATAATCGCCAATGCGCATATTGACCACGCTGAAATCAAAATTTGTATACGCAATGTTTCTGGCAGCGCGACCAGTGCGGTAATTGTGAGGGAAATAGCAAACGTCGCACTCACAACAAGGCTCCAAATTGGCGTTCGCATTTGTCAAAATCAGACGATTTTAACCTTGTGTCAAGCCGACAATCCCCGTTTATTCAGTTCCTTCGCGGACCGTGTACTTCCCGTGTGAGGTCAGCGATCTTCAGCGCCTCTTTCAGCAGCGCATCGACATTCGCAAGGTGCGCAAGGAGCCCGTCAGCTTCGATGTAACCTTCGCGACAGAGAACGTCGTCGCCACTGACGGTGAAATCGTAAAAGAGATTCTTCCGTTCCGTTTTAGTTTTCTCGACGAAAGCAGGTAACCCGGCCTTGCAGGCATCGAGCTTACCAGGATGTACTTTGAAGTAAGGATGCAGACTGACAAAATTGGAAATGTAATTCATCGCTTGAGCGGAGACGATAATTCCTGACACAAGGGAGTAAAACCGCAAAGGCGCCTTCTCATCAGAGCAAATTCTGAATATCTGATCGTCGTCGGGAAATGGTTGACTGCAATCCTGCCGCTTTGCTATACTGACCATTATGAGTACCAAATTTTTTGCCCTCATTTCTTTAATCGCCTTTGGCAGCCTTTGCGTTGTACAAGGTCAATCACCCGCCCCGAGCGGATCGCCCGCCGAATCGCCCTCACCGGCTGAGAAAGCGGCATCGCCTTCAACTGGCGAGTCGCCAGCCGCTTCGCCCAAAGCGAAACCCGCTCGCAAAAAAGCAAAAACTGAGGCAAAAGCGCGTCCGGCCGCTGCAAGTCCAGCGCCTGCAGGGCGCACGACCGAGGAAGCAGCAAACCCGCCCGCATCGGGGGGGGGCCACGGTCTCGTCTGGGTTAATACGGAGACGCATGTTTACCACAGGGAGGGCTCGCGTTTTTATGGCACGACGAGACAGGGCAAATACATGACCGAACAGGACGCAATCCAAGCGGGAAACAAAGCCGCGCCGAAGGGACCATAGGAAGGCAACGGCTAAGGAAGAATCGCTATCGTTCGGTGTGAAGCGGCCGCACCGTCAGCGTGGGGCGGCCAGCCATGTTCGCGTAGGTTGCCTCAGCCTTGTGATCGCTGCGTTTGAATCGACGTTCTTTCGACGTGTCGTCCGGCGCCCACGTCGCGCCGCCAGCATTCGCCTTTAGGAATCTTGTGATCTCTTTTTCGGAAAGATCAGTCCCCTTGACGTGAGAATATCTTTCCAAAACGCTCCGGCGGTCGGCGAAAATTACAAAGTAAAAATATCGATCCTTATGGTAAAGAACGCTGACCGTTCCATCATCGAGTAAATGTCGCTCGACCAGGTTGCCATATAAATCGTCAATTCTGTCGTCGCTGTCGCCCAGGTTAGCCCAGACTGAGCCCAAGCCTGCGAAAATCGCCAAGAGAGCGACGATCAACTGCTTCATATCTGTTATTCCGATAGTTCGCAGAAATCCGCAACACGGCGCGCGGGGACGTCGCTGGTAGACTGCATTGGTCGCGTGGTGATGCGACCGAGATATCGGGGGATCGCGAGTCAATTCGCAATTCTCTCAAACGCTCGGGACTTGACACGTTCCCAGCGTGTGACACAGTGTGTCACATGAAGACGATCAGCATCCGCCAACTTCACCACGAAACAGGACGATGGGTCCGTAAAGCCGCGGCACTCGGCGAAATCCATGTAAGCGAGCGGGGCAAGACCATTGCAAAAATCGTCCCACAAACGGCGCCCCCTGAGGTGCCGTACTTCGCTCGTCGCAAAATGAGTCGCCGTTTTCGCAACATCATGGAAAAGCTCCAAGGCGGCACCGACAGCACAAAAATCATTTCCGCGGATCGCGATCGCCGGTTGGAATGATCTATCTGGACTCAAGCTATCTAGTACGCCTTTATTACAAGGACGCCGGCTTTGAAGCGGTTCGCGACCTGGCAGCCAGAGACGCTGTGGCTTGTGGGTACCATGGGCGAGCAGAAGTTATCGCGGCGCTCCATCGCAAAGTCCGCGAGGGCAACCTGCCAAACAAATTATATCGCATCGTTCTGCAGGAGTTCGCCAACGAAATCCGCGCCGGCGCTTTCACCTGGATCCCTTTGTCTCAAGCGGTTTTCGACCGCATCCAGCTCGTCTTTGCCAGCCTGCCGACGTCAATCTTCCTGCGCGCAGCCGACGCCATGCATCTCTCCGCCGCAGCCGAAAGCGGGCTCCGCGAAATCTATTCCAACGACGAGAACTTCCTGGCAGCGGCCCCTCATTTCGGGCTACACGGCGTTAACGTAATCTCATGATTACTGCGCTCTTCTCCTTCCATAGATTGGATGTTGGATGTTGGACATTGGATGTTTTCATCTCAGCGGCCGAGTCCCTGGCTCACCGTCGTGTCACCCAAAGTTGAACTTAGGCGGCTGACCCCGACGTCTGACCTCCGATCTTTGCGGCTTTTCTCGCTTACTTCCGCCCCAAATACTTCATTTGCTTCGTTCTATCTTTGCTACTGACATCCGGCCTCTCTTCAATCAATTCGTCAGCCACAACGGTATGAAACGAAACAACCGCCCAATCGGCGTCTCCGCCGACCACCGGGCGATGCCAGACACTCCGCGGGATGGAAATCCAGCGCCGCTCCAGCGGCACATCCGGACTGCTAACCAAAACATTCGATTGCCACTGGCCTGGCTCTCCAGTTTGCATGTCGCCGCTCCCTTCGTACGACATCATGCGCTGGTGACTGTTGGGATGGCGTTCCGCGCCCGTGTCTGCCGCCGCGCGCAGGACAAAAACCCAGGCAGACCGGATCTCAGATGGTAACGCACGACCGAAAACGGTTAACGGAATCGGTTCCCAAGCCATTAGCGCCTCTCTCTTTTGACCCAGCTCTGCGCGGACTCGGTCCACAATCGGGCGAATTTGTTCGCGGACATTCTCCGATCGTAAAACCGTCTCGATCGATGTAAGGCGCCAGCGTTCCTCCGTTCTCATCCCGCGAGTATGTCCTCATCATCCCTTCCCATCAAACATCCACGTGCCGCCATAGGAAAATCCTATTGCGACTAGACGCATAAAGTATTTCAACGGGCGTCCGGACTGTGGCCAGTTCACTATATGAACGGCTCAGGTTTAGGGATGGGAACGATCAAGGGCAACGACGGTCTTGGAACGTAATCGGCCGGGTCCCGCTCGGCCAAGTTCTGGGTCATCTACAACGTGTCGTTCTGAACTTCGACGTTCTCGGTCTCGCTAACGGGACCGTCGTGAACCTGGGCCCGTTGATTTCACTTTTTCATCAACCAACACATAACAACAATAATAGGAGGTACAATCATATGAAAACTACGATGCCGATGCGGTTGCGCATTTTACGGTTCCTTGAGGAGCGATACGTGCACAGGGCGCGACCCCATTATTTCCCTGAGCTCGCTCTCTTTGGAGTAATCCTGATCCTCGCCGTCTGGCCGATGTTATCCCTGGCGGCGGCGCTGGACCTGCTGAGATAGAAGCTTATTGCTTCGCGTTGCGAGCGATGGATGAATCTTGGGATGAAAGGGCGGTCGCAGCTTCCCGACGGAACGCTGCGGCCGCTTTGCTCTGAAATCGAAGCGGGTTGTAAAGAAGATTCAGTTCCCGCTCCGGAACCGGCGGAGCGAACGGCAGACTGACGCATCCGGGCGTGGCTTGGTGTTTCACCATCATTTGGGGCACAATTGAGACGCCGATCTCAGCCGCGACCATGTTAGCGATCGTTCCAAGCTGGCTGCCGGCCAGCGCTATCTCCGGCCGGAGACGACGGGCCGCGAGCAGGTGATTCACCTGTTGCGACAGGCAATGCATCTCGTGGAGGAGCAGGAACCTCTGCGATTTGAGATCGTCCAATGTTACCAGAGGCTTCTTTGCTAGAGGATGTCCTTTCGGCACTAGCGCAAGCAATGGTTCGTTGCCCAGAGGTTCGCGTCGCAGAGTTGGACTTTGCTGGCAAGTGGATGCCAATGCGACATCCAGCTCTCCAGCTTCCACCCGCCGAGTGATGCCGTCGGTCACGTCCTCCACGATTTCTAGCGTGACTGCTGGATAATGTTTTTGGAATTTCCCGATCAATTCCGGGAGGACATATGGCGCGATCGTGGGAATTGCGCCCACCGCCAGCCCGCCGGCAACCTCGCCTTTGAGCTCGTCGACGCATCGGCGGGCGTCGGCGATCGAGGCCAAAATTTGCCGTGCGTAATCGATCAAACAACGGCCCGCTTCGGTCAGGACGACTGAACGCGGCAAACGGTCGAATAACGGTTGCCCTACCTCCGCTTCCAGCTTTCGAATCTGTTGACTGAGCGAAGGTTGAGCGACGCGCACCTTGGCGGCCGCGCGGGAAAAGCTTCCCTCGTTGGCCACGGCCACGAAATAACGCAACTGGTGAATCTCCATAGATAAGTTTTCTATCGCAGCGAGACCCACAGTAGCCTCAGCCTTGCCACTTTGAAACTCGCTCGTTACCTCATTCGAGATTGGACGTTGGGCGTTCGCCGTCTGTGTATGCGTGGTATGCATTCAAATCATTAAATGTATATTTTTTGCCTTTTTTTATACATTTAGCTCGCCTAATGTTTAAACCGCATGCATTTCAGCCCAGATGCGGCATTTAACCAGCTTCCCGATTTGCCGCCCTTGGTCGAACTGGAGACTCCGCGCGTGCTCAAGGCGACTACTCGGGCCAGCCGAGCGCTGGCTGAACTAAAAGGTCGCACCCACACCATTCCGAATCCGAAGATCCTGCTCAACACTCTCGCGCTTCAAGAAGCGAAACTCAGCTCCGAAATCGAGAACATTTTCACGACCAACGACGAGCTGTATCGCGGCCTGGCAGCGAACGGCAATGGCGCCGACCTTTCTCCTCACGCGAAGGAAGTCCTCCATTATCGCGACGCGCTTTGGCACGGAATGAACGCACTCCGCGCCCGGCCTTTCCTCTCTACAAATCTCGCGATCGAGATTGTGAACATCATCAAGGAAAACAGCGCCGGTATCCGCAATCTGCCCGGAACCAAGCTTCAAAACCCCAACACGAAGGAAGTCATTTACACGCCACCGAATGGCGAACGTTTGATTCGCAAGAAAATGGCAAACCTTGAGCTTTTCTGCAACGACTTGTCGTCTGAGATCGACCCGCTTGTTCGTGTCGGCGTTGCACACTACCAGTTCGAAGCCATTCACCCCTTCTTCGACGGCAACGGCCGCGCCGGACGCATCCTGATCATTCTTCAGTTGATCATGAATGGCCTGCTGGAAGTTCCGATCCTGTTTTTGAGCCGCTTCATCATCGAGCAGAAAGCGCAATATTATCACAGCCTCCGCACCGTGACCGAGCGCGGCGAATGGGAAGCATGGCTCCTTTACATGCTCGAAGCCATGGAGAAGACCGCACACGGCACGACACAAAAAATCAACGCGATTCACGATCTTCTCGCCAAAACGATGGCGAAAGCGAAGCAAGTTCTGCCAAAGCGCACGTTTAGCAAAGAACTGATCGAGCTGATCTTTGAGCAACCTTACTGCAAAATTCGGTTCGTCGAGAAAGCCAGCATTGCCAAGCGGCTGACCGCGACCAAATATCTGCGCGCTCTAGAGAAGGCCGCCTTCGTAACGTCGGTCAAAAAAGGCACTGAGCTGATCTTCATCAATCGTGCGCTTTGGCATCTGCTTACCGACGAACCGCTGCCAAAAACCGAAACGACCGCACAGTCATGACAAGATCGACTGCTGCATCGCAAAAATTCGCCGTTAAGTCTGGCGTTTACTGCTGCGTTCTCACCAAAGCGGCACTTGAGTGCTCGTACAGTAGCCGGTTGACGCCAAAAAAAAGCGCTCCGCATTTCCAGCGGAGCGCTTTTGTGCCGCGCAGAGGATGCGCTACTCAACTTCAATAAACTCCGGATCGCCCGCGCAGATCACGCGCTCCGTATACACGAAGCCGTCCACGTCAACCGCGACCCAACAGCCATCCACGAACACGAAGTACGTGTTGCCGATCAATCGGAAATGGTTGGCCCCGAATCGTTGGACGAAGAACTCTTTCGGATGCCGCCCAAGACTGAACACTTCGCTGTGACGCGACTTGAACTCTTGCACGTTCACCTTCGTCGATTGATTCACGTTTGTCTGGCTCGTGCTCGAACGTGCGCCAGGTTCATTCCTGTTTACGTCCTGAGGGCGACCCTTAACGTTCGTCTTTCCACGGACCTCTGTGCCCGTCTCAGGTTTTGCCTCCGGTTTGCTCTGCTCCTGAGCGGCGTGCTTCTTCTTTCCTTTCGCCGGCGTTGTCGCCTGCGTTTCTTTCGTCTGCCCCTGCGTGGGCTGTTGTGGCTCCGTCTGGCCTAACGCCATGAGCGGTAACGCCATTATCGCTGTAATCATCAGGATCTTCATAGAATTCCTCCCTTCCCCTGTAATTCGTATCTCCCAAAAATTTTGGTCCCGTCGATCACTCAATTTCGTACCGCGGACGACGGCTCGTTATGTGGGCGGATCAATTATTCACCTCCGCTTTTTGGTCTTCCAACTTACCCAGCGGGAATTAAGACTTAAGAAGGTTGAATTAGGAGGGATGCAGCCGGAAGAAAAAGATCTTAGGCAACGCACGAAGGAATTCGCATTGCAGATTACTCGTGTGTTTTTCCGAGTTGCCGAAAACGACAGAAGAGTAAGTGCCGGGTAAACAGGTCCTGCGATATGGTACATCGGTCGGAGCGAATTACCGGGAAGCGTATCGCGCCCGCAATAAAGCCGAGTTCATCGCGAAGTGCGGCGATTCGCTGCGCGAGCTTGAAGAGACTGTCATCGCCATTTTTGTTACGATTCTAAAGCGCTCGAAAGAAGCACCATGATCCTTAAATCTTAATTCTTCCTTCTTAATTTTTTCTCCCTCACAGAGCTAAACTTATGCTATTTTCCGCGCTTTTCGCCAAGATTGCCGCTGATTTAAAGAAGTAGAAGAAAGCTCGCGGCGGCGCAGGTTTCATGTAGGTAACACATTGCTAGAAAGCGGAGATGATTCGTAAGACCACGCCGGAACGACTGAGTTTTTTCTCCGACGCGATATTCGCGGTCCTTATCACGGTGCTGGTCTTGGAACTGCGTCCACCTGAGCGACCCACCTTCGAAGCTCTCCTGGAGCGGTGGCCGACATGGTTAAGCTACGCAGTCAGTTACTTGTTCATCGCCATCGTGTGGGCCAATCATCATTATCTACTGCGCTACTCCACGGAAGCCACGCCTCGGCTGATGTCGTTCAATTTCGCCCATCTCTTTCCCGTTTTCCTGCTTCCCCTGTCGACCGCGTGGATGGCGGTGAGCAGGCTTTCGCTCAACCGGTCGCATTCTATGCGGCCGTCTTTTTCTTCGTCAATGTGACCTACATCTTGTTGATTTGGGAGCTAATCGAGCCTCGCGCCGACCTTGCTTCGAAAGTCCGCCGGAACATGCGATACTGCTCCATCGCGACTTTGTGCCTTTTCGGAATCGCATCGCTCGTCGCCTTGAAATATCCCTTCCTGGGTCTTGCAATTTGTTGTTGCTGCTTGGTGGGTTATTTGAGGCCAGGTGCGCCAGGCGCAAACTGATCGCTCTCGACATAAATTGCGGAGACTCCCGCTAAGCGCAGCATACTCGATGGCTAACCTCGACATCTTCTGGCTTAAAGACGAAAGCCTCGAAGACAGTGCCAACCTTCCCGATCCCGACATCATCGTCGCCGAAATTGTCGAAGATTTAGAAGCTGCGCTTCAGCAGTTCGCTGCAATTGCGAATGACTTGAAGAAGTAAATCCGTAGCGTTCCGCTGTGAAGCGCACTTTACAGGTGCTCAATGAGATGGAACGTGATGGCGTCTTCACCCGTTACGCCATCGCCGGCGCGATGGCTGCAACTTTCTATGTTGAACCGTTGTTGACCTTCGATCTCGATGTCTTTGTTGTTCTGCCGCAGACTCCGGGTGGTTTGCTCACGCTCGCTCCCCTGTATGATGCGTTGCGCGCCCGCGGCTATTCCGAGCAAGAGAACGAATGTATCAGGATCGAAGGCGTGCCGGTGCAGTTTCTCCCCGCCTACAATGCTTTGCTCGAGGAAGCTCTTAAAGAGGCGCAAGAGATTATGTATGAAGATGTGCCAGCCCGCGTGCTGCGAAGCGAGCACCTGCTCGCCATTTGTTTGCAAGCAGGACGCAGCAAGGATCGCGAGCGTGTCCGGATTTTGCGCGAACAGGCCAAGCTCGATCAGAACTTTCTTGCTGACGTGTTAAGGCGGCACCAGCTTGAGGACAAATGTAAGCTGTGGACGGAGTAAACGCCGAGGTAGCCAGAATATTCGCGGCGAAAGAACAACGCCGGCAGGATCTCGCGCGCCTTCCGTTTCCGGAGAAGGTGCGCGCGGTGATGAAATTGCAAGAAATGGCCGCAACGATTCTACAAGCTCGCGGCAAGCACGTGAGACCGTGGCGAATTGTGGAGGACGCTTTGGACGCTTCAGCTACCAAGAGCTGAGGAAGCGCGACAAACGTTCGATCCGTTTTCGAACGTACCCGGCTTCCCTAGACACGCTCAAAGTCTCGGTGCCTCCCGCCGTAAAGCCGGCAGCCGCTATATGCGCGCGGCCAGCGCCCGATCCCGACATCATCGCCGCCGTCGTAACGCAGCTTGGAAGACGAGGCTGGGCTTTCAAATTGTCGAAGACCTTCAAGCTGCCCTCGCGCTGTATTGACGCTCCGCTTGCCCAGCTCCGCACCGCGACCCTCCGCAGCGAGTAAACTCTGAGCAGGCTTTGTGGCAGGTTGGCCGCAGTCAACGACAGCGGCTACAACTGCGGCTGACACAGCCGCCACTACAGTGCGCCAGTTCGGGCGCTACTTTTTCTCCACAAGCGACAGGAACGCTTCGTAACCTTCGCTTTTCATTTGTTCGATTGGAATGAAATGGAAGGCGGCCGAGTTGACGGCGTAACTTTGTCCGGTGGGCGATTTTGGGTCGGGAAAGAGATGGCCAAGGTGGGCATTGCTTCGTTTGGCGCGCACCTCGGTGCGCTGCATATCGTGCGAAGTGTCCACGTTCTCGACGAGCAGATCTTTCGAGATCGGTTTGCTGAATGTGGGCATGCCGATGCCACCGTCGAATTTGTCGAGCGAAGTGAAGAGTGGTTCGCCGGTAATGACATCGACGTAGATGCCGGTGCGCTCGTTGTTCCAAAACTGATTTTGGAAAGCCCTTTGGGTGCCACCTTCCCGCACGACAAAATATTCCTCGGCTTTTAATCGGCGTTTCAAGACGGCGTCGCTTGGGACGGGCCGGTTCGGATCGAAACCTGTGGTCTCCCTTTTCTCTTTCTGCGCGAGAAAGAAGAAGTAGAGCCCACCGGCGATGAGCACGATCGCGATGCCGACACCGACGTACGTGCTGAGGGCCGATCTTTCCTCGCTGGTGATTCGGCCCCCGTACATCAGATCGTGATCACGTTATTGAAGCAGAGATTGGCCACGTCCGTCACTTATTTTTTTCAACAGAGGGAGGACTGATTTGCGGTCAAGTCTCAATTCGTTGAGATGGCGCTTAGAGGTCAAATCTAAACTCCGAAAGCTTTCGCCCGTCGCTCGCCACGGTGAGATCAAATTTCAGAGGCCGCAGTCAGCGACAGCGGCTACACCCGGAAATCGGAGGCGACATACCTGCCACTACAGCGCGCGCTCGCTCCGCTAAAGGCCAAACCGGCAATGCATTATGAGTGTATATACAAGTATCATCGGCTGGATCAGGGACTGAAAACGTTGCAGAGGGCCAAAGTGAAGTTTCGTTCTTAGAAGCGCCATATGAAAGACGAGCACGCACAATTTTCCGGATCCATCCCGGCGGCGTATGATCGCTACCTTGGGCCGATGTTGTTCCAGCCGTACGCCGAGAATCTGGCGTCGCGCTTACAAGTCGCGAAGAACGATTCGGTTTTGGAATTGGCATGCGGCACTGGCATCTTAACGCGCGTCCTGCGGACTCGTCTGCCTTCGACAGCGGAACTGATCGCGACGGATTTGAACGAACCGATGTTTCGGCGTGCGGCGGCGAAGTTCCGTAAAGACGAAGCCGTGCAATGGCTGCAGACCGATGCATGTAGCTTGCCGTTTGGCGACCAGTTGTTCGATGCCGTCGTGTGCCAGTTCGGAATCATGTTCGTGCCGGACAAGTCGCTGGCCGCGCGCGAAGCTCACCGTGTTCTAAAGCCGGGCGGTCTGTTTCTCTTCAATGTGTGGGACACTATGGAGCACAACGAGCTGGGCCAACTCACACATCAAACGATTGCCAGCTACTTTGATAAAGATCCACCGGCATTCTACGAGGTCCCGTTCGGGTATCATGATCAGGACGAGATCAAAGGGATGCTAAAGGAAGCTGGCTTTCAAGAGATCAAGATGGAAGTCGTGGCCAAAGTCGGTGCAGCAATCCGGGCGGAAGACGCAGCCACAGGCTTGGTGCATGGAAACCCGGTGGCCGTGGCAATCGCCGAGCGCGACCGGTCATTATTGTCGGTCATCACCAAGGCCGCGGCTCGAGCAATCGCGGACCGCTTCGGAGAAACAGACATTCGTGCTCCGATGAGGGCCGTTGTCGTGCAGGCTCGGAAATAAAAACGGGGGTCGCGTTTAAATTCGGGACTGGGAAGTCATCGCCCGCCGCTCGCGACCGTGAGCAAGCGAGACTTATCTGTTCCCCTCACGGACTTGGCCGTCCATCTCGCACGTTCCCACGGCTCGGTTCATCGAAATCGCATCCGACTTAAAGAAGTAATGCTCGCTACAACTGCGCGGATGTAGTTGATTCGTATCCAGGTGCGAAAGAAAGATTCCAATAGTCATGCGCGTTCCCGAGTGTTGGTGCTGGTGGATGAATCGAACGTCGGGAGTTCGGTGCGGACAGCGGGACGCGGGCTCGATTGGATTAGGCTCCGGGATTTTCTAGCCGGCCCAACCACCGGACGTGATCTGATCGAGATGGTGGTCTATGCCGGATTGCCACCTGCCATTCCGATGTGGCAGGACGAGCGGGACAAGAAAAACAAGTTCGTCCATTGGCTGCGCTCCAATGGATTCATGGTCGTGACAAAAGATGGGGCGCCCGCCGAAGAAGGTCATTACAAGGCGAACGTGGACGTGATGATGGCGATCGACGCGCTCGAGCTTTCCATCGAGATGCGGCCCGATGTTGTGATTCTCGTGACTGGCGACGCTGATTTCGCTTATCTCGCCATCAAGCTGCGCCGACACGGGATCCGCGTGGAAGTCGCGTCAGTCGCCGCAAATCTCGGGAACATATTGAGATCAGCCGCGAACGACGTGATCGATCTGGCCCCGGTCTTTCGGACGTTCGAGATCATGAAAGTGCAAGATGCGCCCGCGCCGGTATCGCATCGAACGCAGCAACAGAGCAGACGCCGGCCTCGGTTTCGTCCGATGTGACGCCCGCAAACCACGAATTGCTTCCGGGTCTTCGTTGAAACTACGACGTGACGAGGCGGCGCGAGTGAGTGAGTCTTAAAACTTATGGGAAACAGCAAAGGCAGAGACAACGCTAAGAAACGCGCAAGACGCCGGAAAAAGACGGAGCGCCTCGCGCTCGCCAAGAAAAAGAAGGCGGCGAAATAGGTTCTGATGGGCTCGTGTCTAAACTCCGAAAGCGTTCGCGAGCAGAACATTTGACATTCGCCCAAGCGGGTGCCCTTATCTGCGTCCGATATACGTGCGCTATTCTGTGAAATACTTCGCTGCGAGACTGCGCGCCAGCGCCTAACACATTGCCCGCTGCTTTGCTCCCGAGCAGTTTTCGCAACAAAGATTTACACCCGCCGCAGTGTCGATTCAGTTTAGTCCGTGTTCGCGGACGCGATGAGTAGCAACAATAGACTCGTTGGATTCCGCTCCAGTGAAAGTCTCGAGCAGTCCCGCGAGGCGCGACTCGTAAGAATCGCACGTGGGACATTCGCCATTGGGCTCGACCCATTCGGGATGTTGGATCCGCAGGTCGTCGTGAATCTGCTGCCGGAGCTCGGTGTAAGTATGGATTTGGTGAAACATGGCAATTGGCTCGGTGAAAGATTCAAGTGCGGCGCGGGACGATTCCCGCAAACGCTCGGCGGAATCGTCGACTAGCGATGGCGCTGTGAGCGCGGGCCAATAGCCAAGTGAGGTTACTCCACAAGACGGCACGCGCGTGCTTGCGTTGTGCGCGACGCCGGGCCAACTGGATTACTTTGTAGTGCTGACGTTGCAGCAACACGGCCAGCAGTCCGCTTTGCGTAAGGGTCGGGGTTGATTTTGTCATAACGTAGTTTTTCTGTTTTCTCGTCACTAATTTTCGCAGGTTTCGCTGTGTCTGCATATGGGACCTTGGTCCAATGAGAGCAGCAAACGACCCCATCGGGGACTGCGGCTCTGTTCTGAGCGTTACGAATTTCATAAACCGGTTTTATTTGGATTGACTGCTCCAAATCCGCGCGGAACGACGAACCATCCTCACCAGACGCTTTCAACAGCGGCCTCGCTTCGGTTGACTCGGGGCTCCAGTTGAATCTGGAGATCGCGCTAAGCGGTGTCTCAGCGAAGGTTCAGACCGCTTTTCAGCCCGGCCGAAGGTGCGTTGAAACGTCGGATGACGTAATCAAAGATCTGGTACAGAATCTGCGCCATCGTGTCAAGCCCTTTTTCGTTTTTGATCTAGCGACTTGGGAGTAAATCGGCTGGCGTCTAAACTCCGAACTCCGAAAGTGTTAGCTAGCCGCTCGGCACTGCGAGCAAGCTTGGCTGATGGTCGATTTGTTGAGAGTTGAGAGTTGAGCGGGCAAAGAGGTCAGCGATCGGAGGTCAGCGGTCAAAATGGGAAGCGTAGGCGCGCCTTCCTTGTGCAAATCGTCATGGGCTGATAAAACGGCGATCGTGATCTGGAAGGTCTTCCAAATCGTTCTGTGGCTCGCTGCCGGCGCCTACGGTGTCGTGGGTGTTCTCACTATCACAGGCGCGCTGGGCGGCTCCCGCGAAGCGGATTCGCTGAGCCGTGCCTACATCGTGTTCGGCTCCTTATTCCTGATGATCGGCGTTATGGCCGCCGTCGCGACCCTTTTCGCTAACAAATGGCGAGGCTGGTTGATCCTCGCGGCTGTGATTCTTTGTCTTGGGCTTCCGCTTGGGTTGTTCGTAGCGTTTTGGATTGACATGGAAAAAGGTGAGGTGCATCGCCGCCAGGGGGAGGAGGAGGTCCGCTCCGGGAGATGGGACTTCGGCGATCAACCGGCGCTGTTTGCCGTCGCCCACGCCATCGTAAAGAACGATCAGGAGGCGATCCGCGCGGCCGCGAAGGCGCTTCCGGATTTGCAGGCGCCCGGACGCGACGGTACGACGCTGCTCTATTTTGCTGTGACGCAAAGCTGGCAGCGCCCAGAATTAGTCGAATCGGTGAAAACGTTGTTGTCGCTCGGCGCCGACCCGAACTATACCAACGGCCATCGGGATTCATTCGCACTCGCCAACGCCGTGCATGGATCTGCTCGCCTTCTGCAGAGCATGCTCGACGCCGGCGGAAATCCGAATGCTCGCGACGAGTTCGGCCGGCCGATCATTCTCATGAACTGGTACCTGGGTTACTACCCAAACGATCAGCGTGCGCGGCTCGATCTGCTGTTGGATCGCGGCGCCGACATCAATTCTACGATGCCCGAAATCGAATCGGAGTTCGCCGGCTATACACTACTGCTCTATCGCACGGAAATGGGGCCTCGTTATAGCGACGCGTACGCGGATGCGCTGCACCTGCTCGAACGCCGCGCGGACCCGAACTGCGTCGCCGGTGATGGAATGAATTTCTCGAAAATGCTGATCCAGCATCGGGAACAGTTCACGAGGGGCCGGGGAGCGCCGGCGGAGTTCGCGCCGCTTTGGAAGTGGGCCCAAGCGCATGGGATACTCCGCTAGCCAATTTCCCAGGAGATGTGAAACAGGCAATTAAGGCACCCTGGATTCGTCTAATGACCCCTCGCACCCACTCGGTTACACGCCCTGCCTGGAACAAGTTAGCCGAGGTGCTTAGCCAACAATGGAAGAGCAAACGCTCCGATACGCTCCGCCAGACGGATACGCGAACTGCGTCACGCGCTCAGCACTGTCGGTTATCGCCAGTGACGAGGATGCCCATGAATAATGCGTGGCCCGTGGAATCGGCGGACACCGAAAACCCCGAACCGCGGCCCACGAAAACCAAAGCCAAAGGCCGGATAGACGGCGACGCCAACCACCGGAGGAGCGTAATAAACCGGGGGCGGCGGCGCGTAATTGTAACTCGGCGCGGGAGCGCGGTAAGGCTCCACCACCTCGGTGCCCGCATTCAAGCGCAGAGCAGAAGCAAACCCAAATGCGAGGACCGCCAATACCGTTACATTAAATTTCTTCCACATAATCGTTATCCCTTCTGTTGTTTCGCGGATTGAACCCGCCCTCGCCACGTAAGTTGCAAGAGAATCGGCGGCGGCGCGTCTCGGCAATTCCGCCGCAATATCGGGTGGGCGTTGTTCCTTTCGAGAACTGAAGCGTGATCGTGCGGAACCAGTTGCGTCGTTTTCTGAACTGCACTGGCCACATGCCTGCCGCGACAGCGACTTATGCGTCGTAAGCCGCTTAGGATGCGGTTTAACATTCGAGCTGACTGGGGCCAGCAAGGATCGTATATGGTTGTTTCCCCGAGTCATGGCCAGACAATTCAAACCGGTGCGTTTTTTTGTGATGATGGGAGTGGCGGCGTTCATCGTGTGTGGCGTGACGGCATTCTACACTCATCGCGCGGCTCACGGCAGAACAGCGGAGGAACGGGCGGCTTACTGGATCGGCGAAAAAGCGGGAGAGCAAGCGCCGCCTGGCGCAAAGTTGCCGACGGCCGCTGACTTGAACATGATGGCGCAGAAGTATTTCAAGCGACAAGGATCAGGTGAACAGCAGAATTGGGACCTCACGTTCGAAAACGGTTACACGGACGGATTCAAGAAGACGCATCCGCAGTGAGCCGCTCAATGAACCCGCCGCCTTTACCGGTTCGAAAACGTTTCCCCTGGATTCTTTACTGGATCGCTCTGGTGTTCATTGTTCTCTTTGCGTTTGCGCCCATAGGATCGGTCGTGGCATGCGCTTGGATTGCGAATACATACGGCTGCAAAGTAGATGAGGGCTCGGTGCATCCCTGCATCATCGGAGGGCACGATTATGGCGAGCTCCTGTATTCCCTCGGTGTATTGGGTTGGCTGATGCTCGTTACTCTTCCCGGCGGTTTATTTGCTTTCATTACCTGGCTGATCGTTCTCATCCTGCATTGGGCAAGCTGGCGAAAGCGATCCGCTGCCAATTTCCCGTCATCCTCAGCAGCGTAAGCGCGATCGAATCGATGTTGCAGCAAAGTTTGCGGCTGACACAGCCGCCACTACAGCGGAAAATCGACGGTCAGAGAGCGCCACTACAGGAGGCTGTCGTCTCGTACCGAGCAGCAGCAGCCCATTCCTTGTCGTGCGCAATCCCCGATCCTCGCCGGTAGTTGCCGTCGAAAAAGTCGATCCAGGTTAAAGAAAGAATGGGGTCAGGTAGCATGAAAGCATCGCTCTTTCGGTGGAGCGTTTGGGCAACCGAAAGGAGATGCTATCATGAATTACGTTGGAATCGATATCCACAAACGCTACAGTGTTTGTGTTGCGCAGGACGAGCGAGGCCGGCGGCTAGGCGAAGCCCGCATCGAGGGCAATCTGGCTGCTGGTTTCGCTCAATTTTTTCGCTCGTTGGGCGGCAAGAGCCGGGTGGTGATTGAGGCATGCTGGAACTGGCAGGCGATCTACGATCGGCTCGAGCGTGTCGAACAGATTGAATCGATCAGTGTGGCCAACCCGTACAAGACCCGATTGATTGCCGAGGCGCAGATCAAGACCGACAGGCTGGATGCCAATGGGCTGGCTACGCTTTTGCGAGGCAACTTCATTGCGCCTGTGCATGTGCCGGGCAGGCAAGCTCGTGCGCGCAAGAATGTGTTACGCCAGCGCCTTTACTGGGCGCGATTGCGCACACGTATTCGCAACCGCACCCACGCGTTGTTGGATCGGCAACAAGAGATCCAGCTGCCGCAATGCAGCGATGTTTTCGGCGCCAGAGGGAGAAGCTTCCTGCGGCAGCTGGAGTTGGCTAAGCCGGATGCGTATTTGCTCGGTGAGGACATGGAGTTACTGGAGCTGATCGGCCGACAGATCAAAGAGCAGGAGAAGCGCATTGGAGCAGGCAACCAGCACGACGCATTGAGTCGTCGTTTGCAAAGCCTGCCAGGCATGGGCCTGATTCTTTCAGCGGTGGCCGCTGCTGAGATCGACTCCATTGAGCGCTTTAACAGCGCAGAAAAACTCTGCGCTTACGCCGGCCTGGTGCCGAGCACTTATTCCAGCGGTGGCAACACCTGACACGGGCGAATGCTGCCTTTTTGCAACAAGTGGCTGCGCTGGGCCTTCATCGAAGCAGCCTGGGTGGCGGTGGGTTGCTCCGGATACTTTGGCAGCTTCTATCGCCGCCAGAGAGCGCGCGGCAAAAAGTCCAATACCGCCATCACCATCGTGGCGCGGCGAATGTGCCGCATCGCCTGGTCGCTGTTGCGCGAAGGACGCGACTACAACGCCCAGCCGCCGCCCAAACACGCAACAAATTCCCCGGTCGCTCCGCGTGAGGACTGGCGGCTTAGGTCTGCAACAACCTGAGCGCGCCTTGGGTCAGGATGGAGGACCGGGGATCTAATGAACTAACATGCGTACGCTA
>QHNJ01000070.1 GCA_003218395.1 Verrucomicrobiota bacterium | reverse complement strand
GAATCGTTTGTGAAGAGATCGGCCGAACCGGGCGCGATGAGATAGCTGATAGTGTTGTGAGGCAGACAGAAATCGTAATCGCTGTTGCCGGCGTTCGTGAAGGTGAGGTGACCGTTCGAGCTCACGTCGAACGTAGTAAAAACCTGATCATAGAAAATTACCGGAAACGGCAATGGAATATCATTGGTCAAGCAATCGTCACAATGGTTTCCAACGTCGCTTGTGCCCGGCACGATCGACGCGCCAGTCGTTGTTGTAACGATGTAATCCGGCGACGTTGCGAAAGTCGGGCGCGCGGCGGTGAGTGAGAAAATTCCAGCGGCGCCGAGGGCGGCAATGAGTTTGAGGGATAGTTTCATAAGAGGTGTGTGGAAGCTGAATTTTTTACGCTGGATGAGAAGGAGAGCGCGACGCCAAGGCGCGCGATTCATCGAATTTTTTACGGATGGAAGTTGTCAGGTTCTGGATCTGGATCGGCTGATACATATTGCTTTTCATAATTTCAGGGGGCTGGTTCTGGGGTTCACTGATGTTCTCCGGAATCTGCGAAGCGAAGTTCTGAAGAATCTTCCGAAAAATCGGAAAATCTCAGTTAGGGGGGGTTCTCAGATCGCGAATAGTAAGCGTGCGCGAGCCTGCGGTCTATCGGGGAAGAGCACTGATTTTTTGCCTGGCTAATCCCCGATTGACATATCAGGGATTTTGCGCTGGGTGCCTATGGGTGCCTAAAGATTGTCGGAGGCGCTTGGAGCTCTTCAGCGCTCAGATTTTCGCCCCGAGATCCCCTATGAAATGCAGCCGACACCACTGCCGCTACAGCATCAGGTTTCCGCGCTCAGATTTTTGCACCTCGAAGGCCCCGATAGCTTATCAGGGATTCTGCGGTGAACCTACAGTTGCACCTAAGAATGCGCGCGCGCCGCGCTTGAGTTCTTCGGCGTTGCCGTAGCCGAGCTTCGATTTGATGTGCTCAGAATGGCTTTCCACAGTTTTACGGCTGATGCCGAGTTCTTTCGCGATCTGACTGGTGCCGTGCCCAGCCGCGATGCGTGCGAACACCTCCATCTCGCGATCGCTGAGAAGATCGAGACCGTATGCAATACCGCCATGACCGGCAAATTTGTGCATCGCAAGCGCCGTAATCATTGGGCTAACATAAACTTCATCTGCCAGCACCGTCTCGATCGCTCGCAATAGATCCCTCCGCCGAACTGTTTTTCATCCAGTAACCCGAAGCGCCAGCACGTAAAGCGCGCTCGGCATAGGTTGCCTCAGAGTGGGAAGAGGCAACAATGATCTTCAATTGTGGGAACTCAGCAGCCACATCTTTGATCCATCTAATTCCGTGCCGGCTTTCGTGAAACGGCTCAACAATCATCACGTGTGGCCGGTGACGCTTCAGGAGTTCTGGAACGTCATCGTAATCGCCGGTCGCTGCACAAACCACAAAGCTGGATGCAGCACTGAGAATCTTGGCTAATCCAACCCTGACGAGTTCCATCGCATCCACTAGTAATATCCGACGGATGGGTCTCTTTGTTGAAGACAGCTTCAAGCTGCTCACAGCAAGCGAGGCTAATAAGTCGGTGCGGCCCGCTGCAAGCTTTTAATTGCGTGTCCCACGGGAACATCTTCGCTAACATTATTTGCGCTTTTTCGATTCAACGGCTCGACACAGTGATTTGCACGCTCCCGCTCACTGACCCGTCGGGCTTCCCCTCCGTGTCGCGGCTTCTCAGCTCGCTCCATTCTCGTCTCTGGAGGCGCAGACGCCCCTCAGTCGGCCGCGCGCTGTTCTTCGCGACGATTTTTGGACGACAAAGTAACCAAATTGTTACCAAACGCCGCTTGGAAGTCAGCTCGATCGGGAAGAATAATGTGCGCCTATGAAAACGAATCATCTGTTCGCCGTTCAAATTTTCACGCCGATCTCTGCCGTAGTGTTTGGTCTGTTCTGCTTTGCTGGCGTGAGCCCGCGCGTCGCCCAGGCAAATGATTTTCAGCCGAATCCCGCCGCGGGAACGGCAGGCAGCGTGATTGTGCAAGACAAGTTTGGGGGCCAGATCCTTGGATTCGATATCGATCAAGCCGGCGATGAAGGCGTCCTGAGCGAGTACCGCGACTTGAACAACGGCAACGTACTGGCTGCCGTTGAGACATTCAGCCAGACGACAGGACAGATTATTAAGGTCATCGTGAGGACTCGAACGCACGACGATTTCGTAACCCTGGGAGTGGTGGGAAACTCTGTCGGCCTCGTGGAACGCGAACACGAGGTGAGTTTCCTGAACGTTGTGCGCACCTTCGCTCTGCTGAATCCTCTTAGCTTAAACCAGGTGACCGGCAGGTGGACACCACCGGTGGGGACTGATCATCTGGTCAGTCTGGTGAGCCGAAACCAGGGCGGTTCGAATAACGCGGTGTGGGCGATGGACGTGAGCAGCAATTTCCGGCCGACCGTGTTTACCTCGAATGTCGCTGCGAACACCTTCGGGCCGGTCATCGAAGTTACAGACCCCGACTTCAACTCTGGGGGCAACCCTGGCTTTGCTTACGATAGCGTCACGAACCAGGCAGTGCTGGGTCACGCCACCTTGGGAAATCCATTTATTCCAGGCAAAATGGCCACGGTTGATCTCACCACAGGCACCTTCACCAAATTCACGGGCGTCGGCTTGGGTGACGTGAACGGCCTGGCGGTTGATTCCGCCACCGGCACCGCCTGCACCACGACGGAGATTGACTTCAGCGTGGAGTTTTACAATCTCGCGACGCAGACCGGGTTTTCGCAGCCGCTTCCCGGCGCCACCCAGCAATTTTTCAGCGGCGCTGATGTGGAGTTTGATTCCGTGAACAACCTTTTCCTCGTGGCACAGCCCAACTCCAGTACCGCGTCGAGCGGCAGCAGCATCCACGTGTATGACGTATCCGGGAACCTGATCGAGTCGATCAACGGATTGAATTTTTCCAACGCCTTTAACGTGGTTCCCGCGCACATCGCGCTGAATCCCGGAAATCGGATTGGATTTGTGGACGGCCCGGATATCGCGGCCGGTCAAATACAATCTTTCACTTACTAAGAGCGGTTTCACATAGGTTTGGCGAAATTGCAAGATTGCGCGGAGCATAACTACCAGCACGGATTAAGACTGGTGGGGGAGAGCAAGAGTAAGAGGATGATGAGCACTATCTTCGCTACACGGTTACCATAGGCGCTTACTGGCGAATGCATGGCCTGACCCAGATTTGAGATGCTGTTCGAAAGCTGCTGCTTTAATCCGATCAGTGAACGCGATGTAAGTAGTCAGTTTCCATGGCCTGAATTTTGAAGTGTGGGAAGATTTTCCTGCGTTGTGCTCTTGGAGGCGCTGTTTGAGGTCAGTCGTCATTCCCACATAGCGTTCACCTTGCACAGAAAGACTTTCAATAAGGTAGACGTAATCACCGGCCGCCCTCCTTCGCTAAAGCTTCGGAGGGCATCCTGCTTCGCGCAATCTTGCCGATCCTGCGAAGCGCGGAAGGCGCGAAGCAGGAGCGGAGGGGGTGAGATTCGAACTCACGAGGCCTTTCGGCCTTCCGGTTTTCAAGACCGGCGCGATCAACCGCTCTGCCACCCCTCCGGGAGAGGTTGTGCGCGCTTATTTTCGCATCAGGCAAGCGATGGGCAAGGTGGATCGAGCAGTCCCTTGCTCGATGCCAAAAAATAGCGCGCCTTCGGCGCCATGATTTAGCATCGCCCGACGGAGCGGTCGATCCATCCGGAAAAACACCTCGACAGCGCGATATGTTCATGTGAACTTGTAGCATGGCAAAGCGGAGGTTCGTGCCGATCGTTGAGGAAACGCCGCCGCCGTCGCCGGCGATCCGTGGGCGAGGCGCTTCGTGGAGCCCGGCTAATCGATTTGAAAAACTCCATGTCGATCTCAGCGACGTTGATGTTGTTCAGGCCGACCTGGAGGATGAGCCGCCTCTAAACGGCGACGATGTGTCGAAGGACCGACCGCGTCGCGAAACACAATTCTTTCGCGATGGCACAAAAACAATCATCACGCACAACAACAGCCCCGACGTCGGTTTCGAGACGAGCTTGAATCCGTATCGCGGCTGCGAACACGGCTGCATTTATTGCTACGCACGGCCGACTCACGAGTATCTCGGCTTTTCCGCCGGGCTCGATTTCGAGAGCAAAATCATGGTGAAGACGAATGCTCCGGAGTTATTGCGCATGGAATTGGAGTCGCCGCGTTGGGAACCGCAAACGCTCGTGATGAGCGGCGTGACCGATCCGTATCAACCGGTTGAGAAAAAGTTGCGTATCACGCGCGGTTGTCTCGAAGTGCTGGCCAAATTTCGTAATCCGGTGGCGATCATTACGAAGAACCGTCTGGTGACGCGAGATATCGATCTCTTGCGCGAACTCGCAGGTTGCAATGCAGTTGCGGTAAACATTTCCGTGACGTCACTCGATCCGAAATTGCAACGCGTGCTCGAGCCGCGCACGTCTTCCCCCGAAGCCCGTCTGGATACGATCAGGCAACTTCGCGCTACGGGAATTCCAGCTGGTGTCATGGTTGCGCCAATTATTCCTGGGCTCACAGATCATGAAGTCCCGAAGATTCTCGAAGCTTGCGCGGAAGCAGGCGCGCAATTTGCCGGTTACACGATTGTTCGTTTGCCGTGGGCGGTAGCGCCATTATTCGAACATTGGCTCGATGAACATTTTCCGGGTCGCAAAGAGAAGGTGCTGGGGCGCATCGGGCATTTGCGAGGAAACCGACTGAATAATTCGCAGTGGCGCACGCGCATGACCGGGGAGGGAATTTTTGCCGAGCAGATTGCTTCGCTTTTCGAAGTCGGTTGTCGCCGTGCCGGGATCGGGGCGAGGCCCAGGCTTTCGACGGCTGCATTCCGGCGAATGAGAGAACAACTGACACTATTTTAGTGTATTGCTGACATTGGAATTCATCGCTTCAAAGATCGAACAGACGAAGTTTCAACGTCGGGTGCACGTTTGCCAATTAATCGGAGTTCGGTGAGGGAGGATGGTGCTCGGTCTGAGCTGAAAGCGTTTTCTCAAAATGAA
>QHNJ01000010.1 GCA_003218395.1 Verrucomicrobiota bacterium | reverse complement strand
GAAACTGATGATTCGGCGCACGAATCGAAAATTGCCAATCACAAAATGAAAACACGCTGCTTTGATCACATTGATTTACGAGTGAAAGACATGGAAGTCGCAAGAAAGTTTTACGGAAAATTCCTGCCCCAGCTTGGATTTGTTCACGAAAGCCCGGGTGACGATTTCCATACGTTTTATTCCGCGGGCGGCGATAAGCCCTCGGAATTTTTTGGTTTTACCCAGGATAAAAATCACACACCAAACGAAACACGCATCGCATTCTGGGCCGACACGCGCGAGAAAGTCGATGGCATCGTGGAACTGGTGCGCGAAGCAGGCGGCAAGAATTTGGAAGGTCCGGAAATCTGCGAGGGCTACAGCCCAGGCTATTACGCATTTTTCTTTGAAGACACCGACGGCAACAAATTGGAAATTTGCTGCCGGGAAAGGCCGATCATTGCGCAATGAATCAGTTTGAGCGAACAGTTCGGCAATGAGTAATCCGGCGCACGTTCCTGCAATTGTCCAGGAGCCGCGTCGCCATCGCTATCTTAAGCTCATCGCGCTTTTCAAGATCGCCAAGGGCGTCCTAGTGCTTCTGCTTGGTGTTTCGCTGCTTTTCCTAAACGCGCGGACCCGGTGGATGGATGCACTGTCGAACTGGACCGCCGACGAGATTCTGCTGGAGCACAGCAAAGCCGTCCATTACTTGCTCAACAACCTACAAGCCGTGCTTGCAGGCGGCGTGTTGCGCGCCACTGGTCTTTTGGCGCTTTTTTATACCGCAGTCCTTTTTACCGAGGGAATCGGCGTCTATATGCAGCAACGGTGGGCGGAATTGTTAATGATATTTGCGACTGCGGCCTTGATTCCGCTTGAGGTCCGCCACATCTGGCATCATCCCAGTCTGGCTGCCGTGCTCATTCTCGCGGTCAATTGTTTCATTGTCTGGTTCCTTTATTTCGTTTTGCGACGCAAACCGAACTCGGCGCCCGCGCGAGTCGACCGCGAGCTGGCGAAGATTAGCTGAAGCGCGCGACCCATCTTGCCCGCAGCCATTCGGGCGGCTGCAATTAATCAGCGGACTTTTCATCCCAATACCCGGCTGTTGAGCACGTGGGTATAAATCATCCACGTAAAGACTTCGTCCGCATGGCGCGCGTCGTGCAATATCAGGCGAAGCCACGTTCCCATCGTTTACGCGGCTCATGGGTTGATCTAATCGGATTCTTTCTCAGATGGTCCGCAAGCTGTGCTCCTAGAAATCTTCTGCCAGCACCGCTCTTGATGTAGCGTTCCGGTCCGAGAGCGTCGGCTTCTTCTGGATAAGCCTCGTAATAGATCAGTTTCTATGGAGCTGGTCTTCCAGGAAAGATGCCGCTCGGTTTGGCCTCCATTCAATCCATCTGCGGCTCGTGGAAAGAACGGAATTGTTACGAAATCGTATTTGCATTTGGAAACGAGACGACTATCGACGAGGACGCGAGGAGGAGAATACATGAAACATCATATCAAATCCGCATTTGTCGTCTGCTGCGCAGCGATCATTTCACTGCTGAGTTCGAGGGCTGACACCATCCAGGTGCAGGTGGGAGCTAACGGGTTAAAATTCACACCGCAGGATGTAACGATTCATGTGGGGGACACCGTTCAATGGACCTGGGCCGCGAGCGGCCACAGCTCGACCTCCGGTACACCGGGGAATCCCGATGGGTTATGGGATTCCGGTATTCAAAATAGCGGATTTGTTTTTAGCGTGACCTTCACCACAGAGGGGACCTTCCCTTACTTTTGTACTCCGCATGGCCTCTGCTGTGGTATGGTCGGATCGGTCACGGTGACCGAGGCCACCGATACCGTGCAGATCACTCGCGCACAGTATACCACCTCGACCAGCCAGCTTACCGTTCAGGCGACCGATACAAGCGACACGGCGACGTTGACCGTCTCCGTGACCAGAACGGGCGAGATCCTTGGGACGATGATGAACAGAGGTGGGGGCAACTACACCGCCAGATTCACGGGAATCGCCAATCCGAGGAGCATAACCGTCACGAGTAACCTCGGCGGAAGCGACTCGGCTAGGGTCAGGGCAAGATAGGAACTGCTCGCCGGTACGGATTCACGACCACGGTTTCCATCGCCAAGCCTGGCGATGCTTTGCCACGGGCGACGGCACCCATGCGCCGCGCACCGCCGCCAAAACCCATCTGGAGGCTGGCGGGTCCTTGTTCCTTCGACAGAGGATTCAGGTTCTATGGGGAATATGAGGCAGAGCAATCCCGTTATCGAATTCAATTGATTTCGCAGCGTTGGGTCAAGCCCGGAGATGAACTAGCAGAGTCGGCCTTCGGCCTGGTGCAGTTTTGTCCTATCGATCAGAGCAGTGGAAAAGCTTTTCGTATAAGACTCACAGCGGCATCTGGCAAGTGGGATACGATCGAGAGTGATGATCTTGCGATACCTTCGACCGAATGGAATTGGCGAACATCTCGGGGGCGGCTCAAAGAAGCATTCTCCAAAGCCGGATATAGAGATATCGCTGAGGAGGAGCTCAAGGGCAGCGTGAAAGTGATGGAAAGTTCGCTCGCTGGTCCGAAAGGTGTCATCTTGAAAGGCCAAATTAAATCGTTGGTCGTGCGTCGCGCAGATATTGTATATGGCTATAAGATCATCAAAGACCGACCGCAGAGAGAGTGGATTGGCTCATCAGAGCTTCCACCTTGCAGCACGTATTAATGACGATGAATCTTTGGCAACGCACCCGCTCTCTATTTATGAGATGGTTCTAGCGCCTGGCGGCTTGCACGTCGAAGTTGCGTGGGCGGGAGCGATGGCTGATCTTATTCTCGTGACCTAAAAGGATGAAGAAACTACTCCTCGCGCTCTGCATCATAAACCTGGCATGGTTCTCTTTGGATGCGATACAGCCAGTAAGCGACCCTTCGCACATTGATGTCTACGTCACGCCATATTACAACTCGAAAGGTCCATCCGTAAGCGTTGGCCGGTTTAGTTCGGGCCTGGCGTCGGCAAAGGAAGACGAATTTCTTACCACGATAGCCAGGATGAAGAAAGATTGGGATCAGCTCACGTTCCCAGAGCTCTATGTCGCAGCGATTCGGCTTTACGACCTAAGTTACCGAAAGGAAGCGGTCTATTGGTTTTATTCCGCTCAGTATCGAGGTCGGCAGTTTGGACGTCTTCTAGATCAGAGTAAGATGGGCAGCATCGGTAGCGTTGGGTTCGAATTGTTACATGCCCAGAATGCCTTCTTTCAGCTGGTGGGGCCTTACATCAATGGTTATGCTTTTGGAGATACGAATGGACTCGCGAAGGTGGTAGAGAGAGTCCAGAAAGAAGGTCGCCGCATACCTGATTTACAGACCATCTATCCCAACGCCACTTTCAGAAGTAAGAGCGAGTGGAGAACAGCGAACACCGATCTCGCTGATCGGATGAGCGAGCTGATCTCGATGCTGAAACAGAAGAAAGACGACATCAAACGCGAGCGCATCCAGCAAGGTATCGAGGAGAAGTTCTCAAAGCTGGCAAACAAAGAGCTAACCACTCAGTAGAGCCAACGCGAGCATCCGTCGCGCCTCGTGTGGGCGCGCGAGTCGCGTCGGCGGGCGCGATGACTAAATTTGATTTTATGAAACACTTCTCGATGTTACGAACGCTCGGCCCTGCCCGCCGTAGCTGAACCGCTTCTCGTTAAGGGATCGCGGAAGGGGCATACAAATTGACTAAAGGCTCCCTCGATTCTCAGACGTTGTCCCAACAACCTCGCCGCGCGCCGCCGGTGGGACGTGCGCTTCGCATCCTACTCGGCCTCGTGCTGCTGGTTTACGTGGCGCCTGTTTACTTCCAAGTCCCGCTGCGAGTATCCGTGGGCTCGTTGCTGCTGATGCTCGGGTTGACTGGCGTCTACAGCCTCATCCATATCATTGTATCGCGGCGCATCGTCGCCTTTGGCCCGTGCTTTGGGGCCGTCGTGGCGAACGGGTTGCTCGTCGCGTTGTATGTTGCTAGTGGTTCGGGGTTACCAATCCTTGGCCATGGAAAGGGTCAGCTCGCAGCTGTTACCTTTTTCGGTGCCTCGTTGGTGGTTGCTGGCGTGCGCGCCGTTCCCGGTTGCGAGGTGATGGCAATCCCCAGTATCTTCTTTGGAAAAAACACTGAACTGGCGTGTCTTATCTTCTCCCCCCTCGACAGGCTTGAGTGCAAGCTGCGAAGCAAACGCGATGCTTACGCTACTCGTTCACAGAATCGCTAGCCCAACGTCGGGGCCTTCTATGTCTCTCGCTTCCCGTTTATTCCATTCTTGTTAGCGTTTTTGCATATGACACGAGGCGTTCTCATTGTGTGTGCGGCTGTGCTCGTGCCCTGTTTGGTCTTTGCCAAGCGGGGCGCGCCCGCGAAGGTCGAGCCAGTGATCGATCAGGGTATTCGATATATTGCGCCGAAGGACGATGGTCGCCGCGCATACATCGAGGCGTGGGATGTGCGCACTAACAAGAAACTCTGGGAGTTGACGGTCTTTACAAACCGCATTGATCCGAAGCTGGAGGAAGACGTTCAGTGGGTTTTCATTAAAGCGTTGGAGATTCGAGATGGCACGCTGATGGTTACATCCGAACGCGGCAAGACCTACCAGGTTGATTTAACGACGAAAGCCATCACACAATCCGAACTCTCGTGGTCGCCACCGCCGGACGCGGCTACCCAACTTAATAACATTCCTGAGGCGATTGAGAAAGCCATCACGAATGGTCCGCTCGCTAAGAACTACGATGTCTCGTTTCGCCTGAACCCATTTTATCTGCACGGGGATTTCAATGCCGACGGCAAGATTGACGTAGCCGCGCTAGTGAAGCAACGCTCGACCGGCAAGCTCGGGATTGCGATCATTCATGGGGCGACCAACAAGGTAACAATTCTTGGCGCCGGGACTGCCATAGGCAATGGTGGTGATGACTTCGAGTGGATGGACTCCTGGCAGTTGTATTCCAAAGCTCGAAGAGCTGGTGAGAGAAGTGTCCCTCAGTTTCAGGGAGACGCGCTTCTCGTGAGTAAGAGCGAGGCAGGCAGCGCGCTGATCTGCTGGAATGGCAAGCGCTACGCCTGGCTTCAGCAGGGCGACTAGCTAGGGAGTAACCAGGCGCTTAATTAAGATGTAACCCATCCCCTGCTCTTCTTTTCTCTCGTCTGATTTCAATTGAGAGTGCGCAGCGCCGTTAAGGTCGCGCAGCAGAGCGGGCGCCTTCTCTGTGGACGCTACCAGCGCGTCGAGATTTCCACGATTCCATTCAATAACCGCGCGATCTGGCTTGATGAAATGCGTTTCCCAAAGATATAGAAGCAGCCCTTCGTCCTTCGCGGAAACGACTTCGTAACGCCAATGATGCTTTTCCGCTTCGCGACGAACTTCTCTCCCAAAGACGACCAGCGCGTCGCGATGATCGCGATATCCGGCAATGACTTTCGAAATTGTGTAGCCGCCGGTAAGGAGGATTGCGAATGTCAACGCAATGGCCAAGTAGGGACGCCGCGCTGCGGCTTCCGGTCGGCGCAGCGCGCCGACCCTACCATTGACTTGCGCGGCGAGCAGCAAACAAAGTGGCGGGATAATCGGAAAAATTCTATCGACGCGTTTTGACGGAATCAATGACATCACCAGCAAGCCGCCGAGAGTCCAGCAAAGCAACCAGAAAGTTTCGGCTGACATCTCGCGGAACGCAGCGCGAATTTTCCATCGACGCGAAGCAAGGCCGAGAATCGCGACTGCGATCATCAACGCGCTCCACGGAGCAAATTTGTGCAACAGATGCGGCAGATAAAAATACAGCGGTTGCGGTCGATGAATTGTTTCAGCAAAACGCGCCGCGAATTCGCGCACGACAACTTCATCGAAAAAACCGGGCATAAACAGAATGCCACCGATCACCCAGAGGAGAAAAATTCCGAACGACGCAACCCACGGCCACCAGCCAGACCACGCCGAGAACGCCTGGCTCTTGTGCCGCCAACACTCAAACATGCCAATCCCCGGAAGTAAAAACGCATAAACAATCGGTCCCTTGATCAACATTGCGACCGTGAGCAGCGCAAAGATGTAAACGCGATCCTGCGGCTTCCACGCTTCTTCCCTTTGAATTTTCTGCCAAATCAACAAACCGATAAGAAAAATTACGAGCGCCAACGGCATGTCGGTGCGGACGAGTGTTGCGAGGCGTGGACTCAGCAGATTCAATCCGAACGCGCCGAGCGCGATCAAGCCGCCAGTCGATCCATAAACCGAAGTCGCAGCGCGAAACAACAACATCATAATGCCAATCGCGGCAAGAAACGACGGCAAACGCCACGCCACATCCCAGGATTTCGTTAATACAAAAACACCGGCCGAAACCCATCCGACCAACGGCGGCTTCGTCGCGACGTGTTCGTGCGGCGTCCGCTGATAGAACCAGTGTCCCTCCTTGATCATCTCAAAGGAGGTGAACGCCTGCTTCGCTTGGTCGTAATCATCGAGCTGCCACGGCAAATTGGCGATAAGAAACAAAAGCATGGTGACGGCAGCAACGATCCAGACGGTCCGCTTGTCCTGAAGAAAATTCTCCATCCAGGAAAGCTCCATGTTTACAACGCGAGCTAATCGCGCCAGAGGACCGCACGCATCGGTGCGCCATCGCCCCCTGCGATCTTCAGAGGCAACGCCGCGAAATCATAGATGCCCGCCCCGGCGCCACTCAAATCGAGCGATTCAACAATGGCAACGCCCGCGGCAGCCAGCGCGTGATGATTCTGCAACGATTTCGAATCGATTTCATCCACGGACGGTAGATCCAACCCCAGAAGCTTGACTCCATTTTTTTGCAGCCACGCCGGGATGTCCGCTGCGATCACCGGAATCTCACTTGGGAAAACGGCGGAGTTGCTCCATCGGCCAGTTTTAACCAGAACCCGCGAGGTCTCCGCGATTTCTTCAGAATGCGGCTGGAAATCTTCGATTGTGATCAGGTGTTTTCCTTTCGACTGCGAGAAAGCTTCCCTAAGATCGACAACGACCGCACGGCCCAAATAAATCTCAAGTGGCGCTTTCTCGATCGATTCGCCCTTTGTGTCGAAATGAAATCGTGCGTCGGCGTGGGTGCCGTTGTGCACACTCATTTCAATCGTGCCAAGATTGACGCTTTGGCCTTCCGCTATCGTTTTCGTCAATTGAAAATGAAACGGTTCGTCACCCGGCCATTCCGCCAGCTCGTTCGAAAGCGTTCGTGAAATATCCCAGATTCTCATCGCGTGATTAGTTAACTCGTTTCATGTCGATCTTTGCGTCGATCTCTTCGATAATCGCGCGCGCAGCTTTTTCACTCGCTCCGCTTTCGCCCAGCTTACCAGCGATTGTATCGAACTCGGAAATCATCCGCTCGCGCGCATGTGCGTTTTCTATTAACCGCCGCACGGCTTGAATGATGCTGCTCGGTTTTGCCCGATGTTGGATGAACTCGGGAACCACTTCTTTATCCGCGAGCACGTTGGGCATGCCAAGATATTTCACCTTCACCACGAGTCGCCCCGCCAGATAAGTCGGCCACGCCACCTTGTAAATCAGCACAAATGGCAACTGGAAATAAGCAGCCTCAAGCGTGGCGCTGCCTGAGGCTACAATTCCGGCAAATGCGCGCTGCATAATTGCCGCCGTCTCGCCGACCTTGATTTCAATGACTTGTCGATCCGGCGGACGTTGATCGAGCATTTCCGTCATTTTTCGAGCAAGTTCCGCCGAGGCCGCTGCGACTTCGAAACGCATATTCCGGGTTTGCTTTTGAAGTTGACGCACACTTTCGAGGATAACTGGAAAAATTTTTCGCACTTCCCGCAACCGGCTGCCCGGAAAAAGCCCGAGTAAATTCGGATCGCGCTCAATGTTGATCTTCTGAGCGCGTAGCCTTTCGATCATGGGATGACCAACAAATACTGCGCGCAGGCCGGATTTGTTGTAGAGGTCCGCCTCGAAAGGAAAGATGCAGAGCACCAGATCGAGAAAGCGCGCCATCTGTTCGATGCGGCCACGATTCCAAGCCCAGACTTGTGGGCTGATATAGTAAATTATTTTTTGGTGCGGCGATTGCTTCCGCAATGCGCGCGCGAGGCGCAAATTAAACCCCGGGTAATCGATCAACACGACCGCGTCAGGTTTGCTCTCTTCAATTTCTTTCAGTGTTTCGCGAAATTGCTTTCGAAAATAACCGTATTTCAGGACTACTTCCCACAAACCAAGGACAGCTGCGTTGCCGATCCAATTTTTGAATTGCTCCCCAGCGATGATTCTCATTTGCGGGCCGCCACGCCCTATAAAGTTAAGACCAGTGTTGAACTCGCGCAGCGAACGCAGCAACGCTGCCCCATGATTATCCGCGCTCACTTCTCCTGCGACAAAATAGATCGTCTTGGATTTCATCTCCGGCACTTCAACTTGCAGCCCCGCCGCTCTGGCGTCGTATTCCGAGGCTTCTAATGCGCTGCGACGGAGCGACGCGACTACAGCATCGCGCGACAATCCCTCCAGGATCGGAATTAAACACTCGAGGCGATCCGCTTTGTTATTTTAACTGCCAGCTCGAGTGCCGCCGTCGCCTGGAACCCCGATACGCGCGGCTCGCGCCCGGTGCTCGCACACTCGATAAACGAAGTGAGCTGACGTTTGAGCGGCTCTTCGCGTTCGATCGCAACTTTATCGCGCGTAATCCGTCCTCCAGCGCGTCGATAGATTTCTCCGCTCTGATTTTGATAATCCAGCGAAAGGTATGCGTCTTCCTGGAAAATCCGAATCTTACGCATTTGCTCGGGACTGATCCGGCTCGAAGTAACATTTGCCACGCAGCCATTCTCGAAACGCAACCGCGCGTTTGCGATGTCCTCACCGCGGCTTAAAACCGGGACACCAACCGCGTCGATCTTCTTCACCGGCGAACGCACGAAATGCAAAATGATTTCGAGATCATGAATCATAAGATCGAGAACTACACCGATATCAGTGCTGCGCTTGGGATAAGGCGAGAGCCGATGCGCTTCGATGAAGCGCGGATGGGTGAGATGTTTTTCGAGCGCGCTTAAAACTGGATTGAACCGCTCGACATGACCAACCTGCAAAATGAGGCCCCTTCGCGCCGCTAATTCGGCCAACTTACCGGCATGCGCCGTTTTTTCTGTAATGGGTTTCTCGATTAGCAAATGCTTGCCACGCGAAAGCAGAGACCGGGCAACATCGAAGTGCGTGTTGGTCGGCGTAGCCACCGAAGCGGCATCAACCATCTCAATGAATTCATCCAGCGATTTTGCCGGTACCGCTCCGAATTTTCTTCCGATCGCATTCCCTTTGGGCAGATCAATATCATACACCGCGGTAAACTCGGCCGACGGAATTTCCCCGTAAAGCCGCGCGTGATTGCTTCCGATAGCACCAACACCCACGACGCCAACACGTAATTTCTTCATCGACATATATGGCCTTCAGTGTGCCACATTTTTCAAAAACCAATCGTAGGTCTGAGCGATGCCGTCGCGAAGCGGAATCGTTGCATGCCAGCCGAGGTTATGCAGCTTGGTGACATCGAGAAGTTTTCGAGGTGTGCCATCTGGTTTGGTCCCGTCCCAGGCAAGTTCGCCAGTAAATCCGACGACATCGCAAATCAACTCGGCAAGTTCGCGGATCGAAATGTCCTCTCCGCACCCGACGTTGATAATCTCTGGTGAATCATAATTTTCGAGAAGAAAGAGGCATGCGGAAGCTAGATCGTCCACATGCAAAAATTCCCTGCGCGGCCTGCCCGATCCCCACACCACAACTTCGCGAGCACCGCTTGTTTTCGCTTCATGCGCTTTCCGCAAAAGCGCAGGTAGCGCGTGTGACGTATCCAGATCAAAATTGTCATTCGGTCCAAAAAGGTTTGTCGGCATCGCCGAAATAAAGTTCGCGCCATATTCGCGTGCATAGGCGTGGCACAGTTTGATACCGGCAATCTTTGCGATTGCGTAAGCTTCATTGGTGGGCTCGAGTGGACCGCTTAACAAAGCTGTTTCTGGAATCGGCTGCGGCGCGAACTTGGGATAAATGCAGGAGCTTCCAAGAAATAGCAGTTTCCGCACGGCGGCTTCGTGGGCGGCGCGAATGATATTGTTCTGCATCCGCAAGTTATCGAACAGAAACTCGACCGGGAAATCGTTATTCGCCTTGATGCCGCCCACCTTTGCCGCAGCGACGATCACGATCGATGGCTTTTCTACCGCGAAGAAACTCTGCACGGCCCGCTCATCGGCCAAATCAAGCTGCGACCGGTCGCGCCTCGGCAGATTATGGAAACCTTCACTTTCAAGGTGGCGGATCAAAGCACTGCCCACAAGACCGTGATGACCGGCGACAAAAATTTTCTCTGATCTGTCCATCATGATGGTGGCCATCTGGCGTGTAGCATTTTCTTTTTTCCGCCTGTGCGCAATCCTCACTTCGGGAGAAAAAGCAATCGCTGCTGGACCGCCATTCGTTTGCTCTTGCTCAATTGCAGGCGGGGATTTTGAATCTTGAATCAAACAATGCTTCGCATCTCGATTCTTGTCGCCATCGGTTTGTGCGTCGTGAAATGTTTCGCGCAAGAAAATGGGGCTACGCCTGTGGACTCAGCAAAAGCGCCGGTCGATCAATTGATCCCGTGGCTGCTTGATGAAGATCGACAATTGCGCGGGATTCCATTCGCCGAAGTGATTCTCGACACGACGGGCAAACATGTTTTGGCGGTTGACGGCAAAAACGAAACGGACCAGCGCGTAATCAAGCAAATTAGCGCAGCGTGCGACGAGACGATGAAGCAAATGAATGCGCCGGACAGTGTAATTCAACGCATTCTGCGCATCAACGAAGTCAGCGGTCATTTTGAAGATACATTGCGCGAGTTGCTCAACTCAACGCCGCGATTGACCTGCGATTTCCCACATACCGCGCAGGACCGCGTGATGCGTTCTGGTTATCCCGATCTACGGATTGTCGATGTTGCAAGCAAACGCGTTTTCTATCTGGATGCAAAACTTTACGCAGCTGGAAGCCGCGATAGCAGCTTTCGCACGTTCTATTTCGAGCCAAAAATCGCGACGAACAAAGTGCGCGATGATGCGGTGCATTTCATTGTGGGCTTTGAGCATGAGCCACGTGGAAAAAATGCACGTTGGAAGTTCACCCGCTGGGACCTTGTCGATCTCGCGCGGTTCAAAGTGAAACTCAAAGCCGAATTTCAGGGAAGCAATCACGACATGTATCATCCGGATGCGATCGTGGCATCAGGTAGGGACGATTGACCGATCACGAACAAGAGTAAGAGTTGCTCATAGCTGTGGCGGCAGTAATGGTATTAATCCGATGATTTCACAGGCGAAGGAGACATTTCAGTTCGATACGATCGATGATGTCGTGAGCGATATCGCGAAAGGTCGCATTGTGATCGTGACAGACGACGCCGACCGCGAGAACGAAGGCGATCTAGTAATGGCCGCCGAAAAAGTAACGCCGGAAGCGGTGAACTTCATGGCCACACATGGGCGCGGCTTGATTTGCGCGCCCCTCTCGAACGAACGCGCCCAGCAGCTTGGTCTCCAACGAATGGTGGCGCAAAACCGCGAAATGTATCGCACAGACTTTACTGTTTCAGTGGACGCGGCGCGCGGCGTCACTACCGGAATCAGCGCATACGATCGCGCGACGACGATCTTGGCGATTGCCAATCCAAAATCCGCGCCCGAAGATCTCGTGCAACCCGGTCATGTCTTTCCCCTCCGGGCGAAGGATGGCGGCGTACTGCGCCGGGCTGGTCACACTGAGGCGGCTGTCGATCTTGCGAGCATGGCTGGGCTGCAACCGGCCGGAGTGCTTTGCGAGATTCTGCATGACGACGGCACGATGGCGCGGTTGGCAGAGCTGATGGAGTTCCGTAAAAAGCATAGACTTCGGATTTGCACGATTCAAAGTTTGATCGCGCATCGCCGCGTCCGGGAAAAGCTCGTGGAGCTGGAACAGATCATAAAAATGCCGACCGATTACGGCGATTTCGATTTACACTTGTACCGCGCGAAGCTCGATGGCCAGCATCATCTCGCGCTGGTGAAAGGTGAGATCGACAAGAACAAACCGATACTGGTGCGCGTGCATAGCCAATGTCTCACCGGCGACGTTTTCGGTTCACGCCGATGCGATTGTGGAAATCAATTGCATGCGGCTCTGCGGCAAATCCAGGAAGAAGGCAACGGCGTTCTGGTGTACATGCGGCAGGAAGGCCGCGGCATCGGGTTGGCCGCAAAAATTCACGCCTACAAATTGCAAGAGGAAGGACTCGATACGGTGGAGGCAAATACCAAGCTCGGTTACCCAAGCGATTTGCGTGATTACGGCCTCGGTGCGCAAATCCTCTTCGATCTTGGGGTCCGCCAGTTCCGTTTTCTGACCAACAACCCCAAGAAAGTTGTCGGACTCGAAGGTTACGGCCTGGAGATGGTAGAACAGGTGCCGATTCGTAGCGAAGCCAATCCGCACAACGCCAAATATCTTGAGACGAAGAAAGTGAAGATGGGGCACCTGCTGTGATTAGAGCTTTGGGACTCCGTTTGGCTGCTAGCAGAAGCCACTGTCAGTCGACACGAACGGATTGAAAATCTGAAATTGAATGTTGAAATTCGTCCCCCCTCGTCCTCGCATCGTTGACGGGAAACGCACGTTCTTCATCGTGGCGAGTCAATTTAACCCGCGCTATGTGCAGGGTCTGGTCGATAATGCCAAGAAAGAATTGCGTATTCTCGCGCCGCGCGCGACGATCTCCGTCAAGCGAGTGCCCGGGGCATTCGAGATTCCCGTGGTTGTGCGCGAACTCGCCTCCCAGGGAAAGGTCGACGCGATCATCGCCTGCGGTGTAATTTTGAAAGGAAAAACGAACCACGCACAAAATCTGAGCCGCTCCGTGACGGACGCCCTCCAGCGGATCGCCGTTGATCACCGTGTGCCGGTAATCAATGTCGTGCTCAGTTTTGATAACGAAATTCAAGCGCGCGAGCGTTGCATCGAAAATAGAATCAATCGCGGGACCGAGGCCGCGCGCGCGGCAGTGCAAGTCACCAGCGTCATGTCGGAGCTTCGCAGAAGCTGATTTCTATGGGCAAGCGGCGACGAGCGCGCGAAGCGGCGGTCCAATACCATTTCTGGCGCGATCTTCAGCATGGCGAAGGGCCCGAGCGGATCGAGGATTTCTGGGAATTTTGTCCGGCAACACCACGCGTTCGCGAGTTTGCCCAGCCACTCATCGAAGGAATGGTCGCACATCTGCCGGAAATCGATGAACGGATCCGGCGTTATTGCGCAAATTACGAATTCCGTCGTATCTCGACAGTCGATCGTAACATTCTCCGGCTCGCGATCTACGAGATGCTTTATCGCGACGATATCCCGCCGGTTGTCTCAATCAATGAAGCGATCGAGCTTGCAAAGACTTTCGGCGGCGCGGAATCAGGACGTTTCGTCAACGGTATTCTCGATCGGGTACGAAAAGATCTGACCCGACCCGCGCGCGAGCCAGCACGAAAGGAGCTGTAGTCGTCGACCTCTGGGCGACGTGGTGCGGGTGTGCTAAACACGTCAGTGTCGCGCTTCGCAGAGCGAAGCGGTTACAGCAAACAAATGAAATTCCTCCAATCGCTCGTCGACAAGTTCGCCGGCAAACCAATCAACTGGGACGAGCTCGAGGAGTCGCTCATTCGCGCGGATCTCGGCGTGCCGATGACCACTCGCATTATCAAAACGCTGCAAGAACGGGAAGCGTGGTCATTGATGGGAATAAATGACGTGGTGAAAGTGGTACGCGAAGAAATTGCCCGCATTCTGCCGCCCGATCTGCCGTCCATTCGTCCGCTGCCTGCCAAACCGAAAGTGATTTTGCTCCTGGGGGTAAACGGCACTGGCAAAACCACATCAACGGCGAAACTGGCGCGTTATCTGCAGCAAGATCGGGGTAGGGGCGGTTCACCTGAACCGCCCGCGGGCGATTGGGGTCAATCGCCACTACCAATCCATCGGCATAGTGTAATGCTGGCGGCAGCCGATACGTTTCGCGCCGCCGCCATCGAGCAGCTCGATGTTTGGGCAAGAAGACTCGGGGTCCAAATGATTCGGGGCCAATATAATGCCGATCCGGCTGCGCTTTGTTATGAGGCGTATCAGGCGGCCGCCGGCCGCAAGATGGAATTCCTTCTGTGCGATACCGCTGGCCGAATGCACACAAAAACAAACCTGATGGCTGAGCTGCAAAAGGTGAAACGCACTCTCGGCAAACACGACCGGGACGCGCCCCATGAGACATTGCTGGTAGTGGATGCTACGACTGGCGGTAATGCGCTCAGCCAGGCGCGCGAATTCCATAGCGCGCTCGGACTCACTGGTCTCATCGTCACCAAACTCGACGGCAGCGGCAAGGGCGGCATCGTCGTCGCAATTCAGGATGAACTTGGAATTCCAACGCGCTTTGTAGGCACAGGGGAGCAACTCGACGATTTCGCGCCGTTCGATCGCCAAACGTACATCGACAATCTGTTGTAACGTGATTCGTTAGAGCGTGAATCGAGATTCGTCCTGCTGGATGTAACCTTTCGGATCATTCGACCGGCGCGCATTTGTCGCGGAAATGTTTTAGCTGAAGTCCAAAACCGTGGGAGAAACAACCAAAGCGGCATTCGTGCCAGAAGAGGGCGTCCCTCCGGTCGCAGCGACAGGTCTTCTCGGTTTTCTCGCGAAATTCACCGTCCTCAGGGGAGCTCAACGCGAGTTGTGGCTCACGTTCCTGATAAAGCTGCTAATCATCTCGGCGTACTCGATCACGAATAAGACGCTGATCTTGTGGCTTTCGTCAGATCTCGGGTTCAGCGATCAAGCAGCGGGCGCTTTGATCGGGTGGGTTTGGGCGCCGGCGATGACCGTGTTTACGCTGTTAGCTGGCTCTTTTACCGACGCGTTTGGCCTTCGCCGAACTTTTTTTCTCGGTGTCATTATCTGTCTGGTTGCTCGCGCGACGATGGTGTTTACGACGATACCCTGGCTGGCGCTCGCCGGCGGGTTGTTTCCCTTGGTCATCGGCGAAGCACTGGGCACGCCGGTGCTGATCGCGGCGGCGCGGCGATATTCGACGACACAACAACGCTCAATCTCCTTTTCAATCATCTACATGGTGATGAACGTTGGCTATCTGATTGCTGGCAGCATTTTCGACTACGTGCGCCATTCGTTAGGCGAGTATGGCTATTTAAATCTCCTTGGATTGCACATAACGACTTATCGCACGCTTTTCCTCGTGAGCCTCGGCTTCGAGGTACTGCTTTTTCCGACAATTTATTTTCTGCGCAGAGGAGCCGAAGCGACAGACGAAGGCGTCAGGTTCGACGCTGAACCCGTAAAGTACGGCACAGGCTCGCTCAGCGACCGTATCTGGCTAACTGTCCGCGACGCTGCTGGCGATACTGTCCGGCTATTTCGGCGGCTACTCGGCCAGTCCGACTTTTACCGGCTCCTTGCTTTTCTTCTCTTGATCGGATTTCTGAAGCTGATCTTCCTACAAATGGACTACGTGTTTCCGAAATTCGGTATCCGCGAGCTAGGGAATGGCGCTCCGATCGGTCACCTCTCGAATATCAATTACATCCTCATCATCATTCTGGTGCCAATCATTGGCGCGCTCACGCAAAAATATTCAGCCTACAGAATGGTGGTCGTAGGCGGAGCGATTTGCGCCGCATCTGTTTTTGTTATGGCCTTACCGACTCCGTGGTTTCAACGATCGGCCCAAGGTTTCATTGGGCAATGGATTGGTCACGGTTATCTGGGAGTACAGGGAAGTATTCACCCCTACTACATGATGATCGCGATCTACATATCGATCTTCTCAATCGGCGAAGCTTTCTACTCACCCCGCGTCTATGAGTACGCAGCCGCAATTGCTCCAAAAGGTCAGGAGGCGTCCTACGGCGCGCTATCCTACATTCCATTTCTTATCGGAAAACTGCTCGTCGGAACCGGGGGATGGTTGTTAGCGGCCTTTTGTCCCGCACACGGTCCGCGGCATTCCGGGACGATGTGGCTTATCTTTGCTCTGGCAGCGTCGGTCGCGCCGATTGGATTGCTCGTCTTCCGTCGCTACATTCGCGTCCCTGAAGCTGGGCGGCAGAATTGAGATCGATCGATGTGGCCGCTGCCGTTGGCTACGGCAACTACGAATTAAGACGAATGGACGCGCATTGAAAAAATGACGAAATCCAAATGCGGAATGACGAACAGAAGGAAGCGAAGAGAGCGAAGGGCGAATTCCGCCATCTTCGCTACCTTCGTTCTCGTCGGTTAAAAATTCCGGTGCCCGTCGGTGGTTAAGCCGCTGCTTGAAGAGGCTGCACCCGGCCATTTTTCGGCTCGTTTGCGAATTCAATTAAGGAGATCGATCTCACTCTCGCGCATTTGCCAGAGAAGGCGTTCGCGCGTAAAATAAATTGCTGAACAAGTCGATCAAATTCCGGGAATGAACAACATGCTTTTAACACACAAGCGTGGGTCGCATAAGACCCTGTGGTTTGGGCTGATCGGCGCGATCATTGTGATTGTCGGCTCGATTTTGTTTAGTCATGCTCAGACACAAAAGATAGAGAACGAGAAGATGAATCCGACGAAACCAGTTCCGAATGACGCCGAATTGCAAAGGAAGTTAACGAAAGACCAGTATTACGTGACGCGCGAATGCGGAACGGAGACTCCGTTTCAGAACGCCTATTGGGACAATCATCAAGCGGGAATTTACGTCGATATCATCACGGGCGAACCACTCTTCAGTTCACTGGACAAATTCGACAGTGGCACGGGCTGGCCCAGTTTCACCAAGCCGATTTCAAAAGAAAAGGTGGTGGAAAAAAGGGACTCTTCACACGGAATGGAGCGCACTGAGGTTCGTGGAAAAACAAGCGATTCGCACCTCGGTCACGTTTTCGCTGATGGCCCCGCACCGACCGGCGAACGCTACTGCGTGAACTCCGCGGCGCTGCGTTTTATTCCCGTGGACAAATTGAAGGAAGAAGGATACGGCCAATATCTGTCGCTCTTTCAATCACCACAGGGCCAGCAACAGCAAACGCAAGGTCCATAGCTCAAGGCGGGGAGATGCTAGGGTCGGCACGCTGCGCCGACCGGACGCCGCAGTGCGGCGTCCCTACCCGGCGCGCCTGGTCTATTCATCCTTCATTCTTTCGCAATTTCACTAGTCTCCTGGCGGCGCTCGTTTTGAAATATAGCGCCGCGCGGGCTAATCTGTTTCACTGCCATGAACAAGGACGATTTCGATTACGCAATTGAAAACACAAGTGTGATCGTTGCTCCCGAGCGACAGATCGCGACCTTCGGCAGCACTAGTTTCAATTTTTATCTCATCTCGGAGCTAATGGATCGGGTCGATCAAGTTCGAATTCGCAACGGGAAGATCCACGCCGAGCGTCCCCAGATTCTGACGCCCGAGCATTATCGCCGCCTCTTGCTGGAGGGTTTCGGTGACAAAGCGCAGCGCTACGTCGATCAACTGCGCGAGCATTTGCGCAATATCGCGGTCTTGCGCTACGGGTTTCAATTTCGCAAAACTGATGTGACCGAAGAAACGATCCGCGATTCGATTGACGCCGTCATTGGCCGTACAAAGCGCCGTGTGGAAAGCGCAAACGAGCCGCTCAGCGCCGTCATCCAAGGGGTGGACGATGCGTGGGAAGTTTGCCTGCTGAAATTTACCATCGATCTGATCGAACGTTCGTCTGGCGGAAATCTCGTCGACTTTCGAAAGCGGGGATTGTTGTAGTCGCTCGTCGCATGTTGAGGGTCAATCGTAGGCACTCGTCCGAAAGTCCGGTTGGCTGACTCGTGCGGCAGCACTACCCACTGAGAGTTCAAAGATGTCGCCGGATAAACGCGCCGGCTCTTGCGAGTGCGCGGCGTCCGGGTTCCAGATGAGCGTTCCACAGATGCCACGCATGGATCAGGTGCGGCCAGACTTCCAGGGTCACTTGAACATCGGCTGCGCCAGCGCTGGCCGCAAAGCGAGTAGCATCATCGAGCAGCGTCTCGGCAGATCCGACTTGGATTAATATTGGGGGAAATCTCCTGAGATCGGCGTAAAGAGGAGAAACACGTGGATCTTTCCTATTCATCCCAGCGGATAGATAGGCGTCGGCCAGTTCATTCAGATAGCCCTTGTGGATGATCGGATCTTCGGCGTCCTTGCTGGCAAGCGTTGAACCAGACATCGTAAGATCCATCCAGGGTGATACAAGCCACGCGCAAGCCGGAAGCTCCTCGTGTGCATCGCGCAGCCGGTTGATCAACGCTCCTGCGAGGCCGGCGCCCGCACTGTCGCCGCCGATCGTGATGCGCGCAGCCGAAATGCCCTGATTCTGCAGAAAACGCCACGCCGTCAGCGCGTCGTCGTACGCCGCGGGGAACGGATGCTCGGGAGCCAGCCGATAGGCAATGGATAGTGTTCGCATTTCGGCGGCTCGGCCCGCCTCGCTCACCATTCGACGATGGCTCCGGATTGAACCGGAGCAATAGCCACCACCGTGGAAAAACATCAGAATGCGGGAGGGATCACTGCCGGGTACGAGTGAGTATTCCCCCGCCATCCCATTGACATCGACTGCAGCGAGTTCCACATCGTCTGCTACGGGCCAAACGGAACCGACATCATCGAGGCGCTTGCGTCGCTCAGGCCACCCGACAGGTCGCGGCTTGGAACTTAGCAACGCGCGGACGGCCTCGATTTCGCTTTGAGCCATTGCCTTCCGCTCCCAGAAAGCCAACCGTAGGCGGCGCGCCGGATGGGGTCAAGTCGATGTAACAGCGCGCTGAGATTTTCGGCTTTCGTTGATGCGCCGGTCTTGTCATCCTGCGCGTCCGAGACTGCCATAATTTGAAAAATTACATCCAGCTTAATCTCAGCCTGCTCTACTGGATTTTGATCGCGCCGTTCACCGGACAGTTTTTCAAGATCGCGCCGATCTTCCGACAGATGGTCTTCATTGGAGTGCGCGCTGCGCCGATGGTCGCGCTGACGGCGTTTAGCGTTGGCGTGACGCTGGCCATGCAGGCCGCCCATTCTCTCCAAAGCCTCGGTGCCGAAATGTACATTCCCGATCTGGTGATGCTGACACTCTTGCGCGAGATGGGACCTGTTTTAATCGCGGTGATCGTGATCGGGCGGAGCGGCTCGGCCGTCGCAGCCGAGCTGGGAACGATGAAAGTGTCCGAGGAGATCGAGGCGCTCGAAGTAATGGCGATTAATCCGGTTCAATATCTGGTCGTGCCGCGCTTTCTGGCGATGCTGGTGATGCTACCTGCGCTCACGATCATTGGAAATT
>QHNJ01000009.1 GCA_003218395.1 Verrucomicrobiota bacterium | reverse complement strand
ATGGGCGATCTCGCGCTGACCAATATGGGCCTTGGTGACAAAGGCGCCGCATTCAAACTGATCGAGGGAGCGATGGTTGTGGTCCCTATCGAGAAAGACGCGTTAGATGGCCCCTTTCCGATCGAGATCCTGGCCCGGGTGGCGGCGCGCATGGGGGAGCCCGACCGCGCCATGGCCGCGTTAGAGAAGCTGCTCTCGATACCGTACAATGGCGCGCTGGCTGAAAACGTGCCGCTCACTCCTGCGCTGCTCCGGCTCGATCCAATGTTCGATCCGCTGCGGAATGATCCACGCTTCCAAAAACTTAGCGCGTCAGCGCCGAAATAATCGGGTAGGGCGATTGACCACAATCGGCTTGGGCGGTTCGATGAACCGTCCTACCCGCCACAACCTTGCCAGGCGCGATTTGTCGATCCGTATTTCTGTATTTTGCACTCGACGCCCGAACCGGGAATGGAAAATGGGGTCAGGTAGCATGAAAGCATCGCTCTTTCGGTGGAGCGTTTGGGCAACCGAAAGGAGATGCTATCATGAATTACGTTGGAATCGATATCCACAAACGCTACAGTGTTTGTGTTGCGCAGGACGAGCGAGGCCGGCGGCTAGGCGAAGCCCGCATCGAGGGCAATCTGGCTGCTGGTTTCGCTCAATTTTTTTGCTCGTTGGGCGGCAAGAGCCGGGTGGTGATTGAGGCATGCTGGAACTGGCAGGCGATCTACGATCGGCTCGAGCGTGTCGAACCACCACTACTAACCACCTCACCGCCTCACCGCTTGACACTAGCTTTCAGAGAAGTCCTTACTATTGACACAACGTGATCAAGATTTAGCGAGACTAACAAATCATCTTTCCAGCTTGAATGCCACGGTTGCCAGAGGCGGCAGATGGATCAGAATCGAATGCTGGCGACCCATCCATTGCCGATCTTCGCTCTGCACGCCGCCGTAATTGCCAAGGTTGCTGCCGCCGTAGGTCTCGGCGTCGGTATTGATGATCTCGCGCCAGAATCCGCACTCGGGAACGCCGAGGCGGTAATTATGATGCACCACCGGCGTAGCATTTACCACGAACGCGATCATGTCGCCGTCGCGCGATTTTCTCAGGAACGCTACTACGCTGTTGTCGGCATCGTGAAAATCGATCCAGTCAAACCCTTCATTGGTGTCGTCTTGGTCCCATAAGGCGGGCTCGTTTTTGTAGGTGTGATTGAGATGCTGAACAAGACGGCGCAATCCGTCGTGGCGAGGCAACTGCACCAAATCCCAGTCGAGACTTACGTCGTGGTTCCATTCGTTGCGCTGGCCGAATTCGCCGCCCATAAAGAGCAGTTTTTTGCCGGGATGCCCGTACATCCACGCCAGAAACATCCGGAGATTGGCGAACTTTTGCCATTCGTCGCCGGGCATCTTCGATAATAGCGAACGCTTGCCGTAAACTACTTCGTCGTGGCTGAGGACTAGAATGAAATTCTCCTGGAACGCGTAGAGCAGCGAGAAGGTGATATTCCCGTGATGATAGCGCCGGTAAACCGGATCGAGGCTCATGTACTGGAGGAAGTCGTGCATCCAGCCCATGTTCCATTTGAAACCGAACCCGAGCCCGCCCAGGTAAGTCGGGCGCGACACGCCGGGCCATGCGGTTGATTCCTCGGCGATGGTCATGATCCCGGGGAAACGCTCATAGCAAACTTCATTGAAGCGTTTCAAAAAATAGATCGCGTCGAGATTTTCGCGGCCGCCATAAACATTTGGGATCCATTGCCCTGGTTGTCTCGAATAATCGAGGTAAAGCATCGAGGCCACCGCGTCCACGCGCAGACCGTCGATGTGATATTTGTCCAGCCAGAAGAGGGCGTTGCCGATAAGGAAATTGCGGACTTCGGGGCGGCCATAATTAAAAATGAGCGTCCCCCAATCCTGGTGCTCACCCTGGCGCGGGTCCATGTGTTCGTAGAGATCGGTGCCGTCGAACTCGGCCAGGGCGTACGCATCTTTCGGGAAATGCGCCGGCACCCAGTCCATGATGACGCCAATCCCGGCTCGGTGACATGCGTCGATGAAATGACGGAATTCATCGGGCGAGCCGAAGCGGCTGGTGGGAGCGTAATAATTGGTGACTTGATAACCCCAGGAGCCTTCGAACGGATGCTCGGCGATGGGCAGCAACTCGATGTGAGTGTAACCCATCTCCAGCACGTATGGCACCAGAGTCTCGGACAGTTCGAGATAACTGAACTGGCGTCCTTCATCCGCGTGACGACGCCATGAGCCGAGGTGTACTTCGTAAATGCTGACCGGAGTCTTCGGCCAATCCCGTCTCCGCCGCGATTCCATCCACTCGGCGTCGCTCCATTGATAACGGTCGAGATTGTAAACGAGAGAACTGGTCGATAATCCGTGCTGATTAAAAAAGGCGAAGGGATCGCTCTTGAGCAAAAGCGCGCCCGTCTGGGTGCGAATTTCGAATTTGTAGTGCGCGCCTTCAAGAACGCCGGGCAAAAATAATTCCCAGACGCCGCCGCCAAGGAGTTTGCGCATCGGATTGACGCGGCCGTCCCAACCGTTGAAATCGCCTGTCACACTGACCCGCTGCGCGTTGGGCGCCCAAACCGCGAAGTAAGCGCCCGCGGCATCGCCGATAGTGCGCAGGTGTGCGCCAAACTTTTCGTAAATCTGCCAGTGCTGTCCTTCGCCGAACAAATGTTGATCAACCTCGCCCATGATCGGGCCGTACTGATACGGATCGCGCGTCAGAGACTCCGACCCGTCCCACGCTGTGAGGCGCAGATGGTAATCAAGGTCGCGCCTAGCTCCCAGCACAGTTGCGCAGAAGAAACCGTCGCGGTGAATTCTCTCCGCCGCAATCGGCTCTTTTAGCTGTTGATTTAGGACGATGTCGATCTTTCGCGCGTCGGGCCGGAAAACACGGACCTCCAAATCGTCCCCGACTCGGTGTGGTCCCAAAATGCGGAACGGATCGGAATGTGTTCCGGTGAGAAAACTGGTCAATTCGTCGGGCGGCAATCCGGCGATTTGGAAAGGTTTCATAGTTATGTGTTCCAACGTTAAAACGTTACATCGTTACATTGGATTTACGATTTACGATTCAACGACTTGACGTGGCGAAGCCAACGCTTCGTCGCTTCACCCCTTCATCGTTTCAACGAATCATTTTGATTGCCCGTGACGTGACCCCGCTGACACCGCGGTCGAAAAAGAATCGTCGCGCCATGGAACACGCGATCTACCTCCGATCCGCGATAGATAAACGGAGGAGAATTATTACCATGGCCAAAGTCGTTAAAGTCATCGAACTGATGTCACAATCGTCCAAGAGCTGGGAAGACGCCGCGCAGGGCGCGGTGAACGAAGCCTCGAAAACATTGCGGAATATTCGCTCGATTTACATCAAGGAATTCACCGCCGAAGTGGACAACGGGAAAGTGAGCAATTATCGCATCAACGCTAAAGTCACGTTCGATTTGGAACGCGGCGCTTGACCCCGAAAGCTTTCGGGGTTGACGGCTTCGCGGCGTTAAATCGTTAGAAAAGTTACAATGGTTACAAGAGCGGATTGTCTTCCGTTGTAACGATGTAACCTTTTTAACAAATCACGTTGGCTCGCCAACGAATTACGTTTCGTTATTTCTTCGGCCTGAGCAGCGGGAAGAGAATAACGTCACGGATCGATTCTGCGCCGGTGAGCAGCATGGTGAGCCGATCAATGCCGATGCCAAAGCCGCCGGCCGGCGGCATACCATACTCGAGCGCGAGCAGAAATTCTTCGTCGATCTTTTGCGTCTCTTCACCTGCTTGTTCGAGCAAACGCTGACGTTGCAGAAGCGGATCGTTCAACTCGCTGTAACCAGGGGCGATCTCCGTGCCGTTGATGATGAGCTCAAAAACGTCGACGAGCGAATTGTCCTCCGCGTTTTGTTTCGCCAGCGGCACTAGCTCTTTCGGGCAATGCGTGACGAAGAGCGGATCGACCGTCGCCTCTTCGACTAATTTTTCGAAGACATGCTGGGTCACTTCGAAATCGGCGAGTTGCGGCAAAATTTCTAATTTGAATTCGCGGATGGCGCGTTCGCGTCGCTGTTTGCTCGATAGCTTGAACCAATCTTTTCCTGCAGCTTCGCGCACTAAATCGTAGTAGCGCGCGCGCCGCCAAGGCCGTTTCAAGTTGATCGTGCAGGTGATTTTTCCATCGCCATCTCCATGTTCGATTTGCAGGGAACCGCAGACGACTTGCGCCAGATGAGTAATTAGTTCCTCGACCAAATTCGCCATCTTCTCAAAATCGGCATATGCCCAGTAAGCTTCGAGCATGGTAAATTCCGGGTTGTGTTTTCGGGAGATGCCTTCGTTCCGGAAGTTGCGGCTGATCTCGAAGACCTTGTTAAACCCGCCTACGAGCAAACGCTTCAAATAAAGCTCTGGCGCGATGCGCAGATACAGATCGAGGCCGAGCGCCTTGTGATGGGTGTAAAACGGTTCGGCCGCGGCGCCGCCGGCAATGGTCTGCAAAATCGGCGTCTCCACTTCCAAAAAGCCGCGCTCCTCAAAGAAGCGCCGGGTTTCACGGACAATCGCGATCCGCTTTTCGAACACGAAGCGGGAACGCTCGTTCGTAAGAAGATCGAGATAACGCTGTCGGTAGCGGACCTCGATGGCTTGCAACCCGTGCCATTTTTCAGGCAGCGGCCGCAGAGCTTTCGCGAGCATCCGGAGGGTGCGCACCTTGATCGTCGGTTCCCCGCTTTTCGTGAGAAAGCATGTGCCCTCGATGCCGACGAGATCCCCGATATCGAGCAGGCGAAAAAGATCGACCAGCTCAGCGCCAACTTCTTTCGCGTGAATATAAATTTGAATCCGTCCGGTGGCGTCGCGCAGGTCGAGAAAGTGGCTTTTGCCCATGTCGCGATGCGCAGTGATGCGGCCAGCCGCGCGAAGGGTCTCGCGTTCTTTAAATTTTTCGCGCACCTCCGCGATAGATCCGCTTGGTTCGAAACCAGCCCCGAATGGTTCGACCCCTTTCGAGCGAAGCGCGTCGAGTTTTTTGCGCCGCAGCGCGATCAGCTCATTCTCTTCGTCCATCGTCGGCGAGCGAATGTAAAGCGCCGCGCCGAAATGAACAGCCTGAAAGAGGCTGGAAAGCGTTACAGGGTTATAAAGTTACAAAAGTTAAAACGATGTAACGATGTAACTTTTAACGAATTACGTTCACATTGGGTTTGCCAAGGAAAGACTGACAATGAGATAGTTGCCGGAGCGCTACGCCGATTTTTCATCGGCGCCGTGCCACTCACATGCCTGTCGATTTACCGGAAACAACTTCGAAGATGGGAGGGCCGCTGGTAAAGCAGTTCTCCGTTTTTCTGCCGAACAAGGTGGGAGCTATGCTGGAGGTTGTGAAGCTGCTCAATACGCAGAATACTCACGTAGTGGCCCTGAGCGTGTCTGAGTCAACCGACTCGGCCATCGCCCGGATTATCGTGAGCGACCCAGGTCGCGTAGAGAAATTGTTTCGGGAAAAAAACGTTGCTTTCGGTGTTTGCGAGGTGGTGGTGGTTGAAGTGCGAGAAGTGGCCACACAGCTGGTGAAGCTGCTCGCCGCGTTGGTGATGGCCGAAGTCAATGTCCATTTCACATATCCTCTGCTCATTCGGCCACGCGGCTTTGCCGCGATCGCCCTGCATGTCGAAGATACGCAATGCGCTTCTTCAGTGCTGATGGGCGAAGGATTCAAAATGTTTAGTCAGATCGATATTTCCCGGTAGGCGTAGCTCCACGACGATGGAGTAATGATCATTCATTCATCTCTCCATCGCACCGACATTCCGTGACTGCAGGAGTTGACAGCTTTGCGAAAGCGCGTTTACAGAAACGGGTCTACCGCCCCATGCGAAGTCTTCTCTCACGCGCTACGCAGGTCGATCCGAGTTTCAGCGTTGGGCTCGGCTTGATCGTGATTCTGGCGGTAGCGGAGATCCTCGCCGCAACCTTTTACTACGTTGGCGGGGTTCGCGCTGCTCGAACATCGACACAGGCAATCACTGCAACTGTGGTCCGCCCTCCGGCCTCTGCCGCTTCTGCAACACCGGCACCGGTACCGCAGTCAGAGTTTTCGTCGAAAGCGGCGGCCCCGACCCCGGCCCCGTCGCTGGTTGATCAGCTGCTGCGAGAAGGCGTCGAACTACGCGACCGGGGCGACACGACAAATGCGCTGGCCCGCTTGCAGGAAGCATTGGAAAGCGAGCCAAACAACGCAACAGTGCTCGAGGAAACAGCCAAGACCTATGAATCAATGCAACTCTTCGACCGTTCGAATGAGATGTGGCGCAAGCTTCAGGAAATGGGCCCGTCGGCTGGCGCGGCGTATGAATTGGCAGATCGGCGCTTGAAGCTGGGGGTGCCCACTCCAGCTCCAGCCGAAGCTGGTATGACGAGCGCGGTACTCGGGACCACCGCCTCACGCAAGGATGTTGCCGGTATCCCGGAGGGCTCCACCTTCGGAATTACCGAAGTCAAAACGACGGAAACGCCCGAACCCGACGCAGAGACTAACCTGACGCTCCGGATCGGCATAAGAAAACAGCCCAATACCGCAATTGATCACACCAAAGTGAAAATTCAGGTGTTCTTTTACGACACTGTAAATGACAAAGATATTAAGCTGACTGACGCTGACGTGAACTACGAATGGGTAACACCGAAGCACGATTGGACGGACACAAACCCGGAGATACTCTCTGTGAATTATCTGCGCCCGAAAATGAGGGGCGTCTCATCTGAGGCAGCACTTTCTGAGACGGCGTCAGCGGTCAAACCGGGACAGAAGAGTCGGACGGCGAAGGCAGGTTCTTTGGCAGGAGCTGGTGAGCGAAGGTATTTGGGGTACAGGATTTTGGTTTATTACAATGATAAATTGCAAGCCGTTCAGGCGGAACCGGCACGGCTGCTGCAGCTTTTTCCTCCTACAGAGAGTACCTCGTCACCGTGATGTAATGCTCAGCATGCACCGCGACGCGACATCAGCAAACAACTGGTGCGACGGCGAAAGAATACAACAGGCAACGATTGCGGGTTGCGAGGGAACGCGGTGACGAAGCAACCAAGCCAGAACGGGCGCCAATTTTTTATGCTACCAATTGCGTTATTTTACCGTGTGATAAAATATATCCTGCTGGTTGTATGCGTTTTCCTCTTTGCGGTCACAGGAGAAGCGCAAATTCAGGTGGACCTGAAATTCAAGCGATTGCAGTACATCGCTTACGAGCCGGTGGTAGCCACACTTGCCATTACCAATCTGGCCGGACGCGATGTGGACCTTCACGATGCCGATGGGCAATCGTGGTTTGGATTCGAGGTGACTGGAAGCGAAGGTCAGCCGATTCCGCCCATCGCGACAGATAACGCGCAACCGCCCTTGAAAATTGAAGCCGGGCAAAAGGTGACACAGCGGATCAATCTTACTCCGCTTTATCCGGTGCACGATTTCGGCACCTATCACGTTCGTGCGCATATTTATTTCGCGGATTTGGAGAAATTTTTTTATTCGGGAACGCGCGTTTTCGAAGTGACCGATGCGCGGCCGATCTGGCAGCAGACAGTCGGTATTCCCGACGGCGTTGCCGCGCCCGGGAACGCGCGCACCTACGCGCTACTCACAAACCGCTTTCCGGACCATACCTCTTTGTATGTACGCGTGCAGGACAGGGACAGCGGAACCGTCTATGCGACTTATTCGTTGGGCCGGACCATCGCTTTCGAGGAACCACAGGCAGAAATCGATCGCGCGAATCAATTGCATGTTCTCCATTGCGCGGCGCCACGCGCCTGGTCCTATTCGCGCATTGGCTTAAACGGTGAACTGCTTGCGCACTCTTCTTTCATGGAAACAAAAACGCGCCCACGTCTTGTGCACGCCGCTAATGGCGACGTAGCGGTGCGCGGCGGTGTGATCGAGGCGCCGGCCGCGCAAACCGCACGCGGCACGACGCCGAAACTTTCGGACCGCCCGCCTGGGTTGCCCAAAGATGACCGGTAATGCCAACAAAATTTTGCCGATTGCGTTTACTTATTGCCGGTTTGTCGATTGTGATCCTGACCTGCGGCACTTCCTCCGCGGCACAGGCAAGCCGTGATTCTCAAGGCGGCGGCTCGTCCACGATTGTGGTGATCGATGCCGGCCACGGCGGTTTCGACCGCGGTGGTATTCCCGGCCAGAAGATCCCAGAAAAGGAGATGACGCTTGACGTCGCGCGGCGACTCAAAAGCGTTCTTACGGCCAATGGCTATCGCGTCGTCATGACCCGGGAGAGCGATGTCTTTGTCCCCTTGCCGACGCGGGTTGCGATCGCGAACTCGTATCGCAACGCCATTTTCGTTTGTATCCATTTCAATTCGACAAAACGGGCGGGTGCAGATGGCATCGAGACATATTTTTACAGCCGCGACAGCCTGCCGCTCGCCTCAGCCGTCCATTATTTTGTCGCAGGCGGCGCGCCTTCGCCGAATCGCGGAGTGCGGCGCCGCGGTTACTATGTTTTGCGAAAGACAAAGGTCCCGGCAGTACTCGTGGAGTGCGGCTTCCTTACCAACCCAACCGAAGCGGCATACGCCCAGAATGCCACCTACCGACAAAAACTCGCCGAAGAGATTGCTGCCGGAGTCCGCGGGCGTTTTTCGGTGACCAGTGCGTTGAGCGCGACACGAGTGGCCACTGCTGAAAGTATTCCACTCCAATCGTACATCGATCAAACGAACGTGCGTGGCTCCGAGCGCTCTCGATCAAAACGTTCACACAAGAAACGCTCAAGCTCTAAGTCGTCGAAGAAGAAGAAATCATCGAAACCAGTCGACTCCAAGTCGAGCGCAACGCCGAAAGAGGGGGAGGGCTGATTGGACTCGCCAATTCTAACTTCGGCGCAAATGCGAGACGCGGAAAAGGCGGCTTTCGCGCGGGGCGTCGAAGTCGAAGCGTTAATGGATCAAGCAGGCGCGGGCGTTGCGCGAGCAGTCCGCAAATTTTTTCCCAGCCCCGGGACGTGCATCGTTTTCGCCGGAAAAGGTCATAACGCAGGCGATGCGCTGGTCGCCGCGCAATGCTTGCGACGCAGCGGATGGAAAATCGAAGTCCGCCTTGCCTTCAAAGAGAGCGATTGCAGCGGCCTCATGCGCAAAAAGCTGGAAAGCTTGCGTCGCAGGCCAACCGAGATTTTGGGTGCGCGACCACAGGAAGGTGTAGACTTCGGCATCACCCTTGTCGAGCTTTGGGCAGAGGTCGCCGATCAGTCGTCGGCTGCACAGGACGCCGTGGCGGAAGAAACATATCTGGGCAACGCTTCTCCGATCATCGTTCTCGACGGCTTGCTTGGGTTGGGCGCCAAACCGCCCCTCCGCGAACCCGTGCGCACAGCCTGCCGGTACATCAGCGAGCTACGCCGGAAAAGTGGCGCTTATGTTTTCGCGGTGGATCTTCCGACCGGTCTCGATGGCGAATCTGGCAAAGCCGATCGCGACTGCATTATCGCCGATTTCACCGTCACGATCGGTTTCGCGAAGCGCGGCCTGGTTGTAGATAATGCGCTCGATCTCATCGGTCGCCTAGAGGTAGTTCCACTTCCCGATCTCACGGCAGAAGGCGCGTCGAATGAACTGATCGCCGCCCCGCATTCTCTTGGGCCACTTTTGCCCCGTCGGAAATTCAGCGCATACAAAAATCAATTTGGTCGCATTGGCGTAGTAGCTGGCTCCAAGGGATTCGTCGGCGCAGCTCTGATGACGTCGCAGGGCGCGTTGCGAGCAGGCGCAGGTCTGGTTGAAGTTTTTGTGCCGGAAGAAATCTACGAGGTCGTTGCCAGCACCGCACCCCTGGAAGCGATGGTGAAGCCAGTTAAATCCTACGACGACTTGCTCAAGGAAAAACCCGACGTCTGGGCGCTTGGGCCTGGTCTTGGAAAATCACGCGCTGCCCAAATTCTCGAGCTGATCGAAAAAGCAAAGCAACCGATGGTGCTTGATGCCGACGGGCTCAACATTTTGTCAGAAAAAACCTCAGTGCTCAGGCGTTGCAAAGGCGAACGGCTACTCACGCCGCATCCGGGCGAGATGAAACGCCTTTTTCCAAGCCAGAAAGAGCCGCGGGCTAAAACGGCTACGAAATTCTGTCACCGTTTTCCGGTGACGCTTTTGTTGAAAGGCAGTCGAACGATCGTCGCTGAACGTGATCGCCCATTGAGCTATAACACAACCGGCAATCCGGGAATGGCCACCGGCGGAATGGGCGATATTCTCACCGGCGTCTGCGCCGGTTTGGTGGGACAGGGTCTATCTCTTTACGATGCGGCGCGACTCGGCGCGTGGGTATGCGGGCGCGCTGCGGAGATCGCGATTTTTAATGGTAGCGAAAGTGAGCAATCATTATTGCCTCGCGATGTTCTCGATCATCTGGGCGACGCGTTTAATGAATTGCACAGCGTGACGGTCTAATTTTCTCCAGTGAATCTTCAAACCGAAAAAACCGAGGAATACAAGGCGCCATCCACCGAGACCGCTTGGAGCCGGGTGAAAAAAGCGTTTGGCCCAATTGCAGTAGTTGGCGTCGTGATCGCAAAGTTTTTCGCGAAATTGAAGTTTGTTCTGCTGCCGCTCCTCAAGTTCCTGCCAATCCTGCTCAAGTCGGGCGGCACCATGCTGCTGATGGTCTGGGTTTACACTCGGCTCTGGGGCTGGCAATTCGCGCTCGGATTTGTCCTGCTCTTGTTCGTGCACGAATCCGGTCATTTGCTTGTCGCGAAAAAATTCGGACTCAAGGTCGGCGCGCCTGTTTTTATTCCGTTCATGGGCGCGTTCATCGCGCTCAAGGAAGCGCCGCGCAACGCTTGGATGGAGGCATGCGTGGGAATAGGCGGCCCAATGCTGGGCAGCTTTGGCGCATTGGTCTGCAACGCCTTGGGCGAAATGTTCGCCGCACCGCTGTTCATCGCGCTCGCTTGGTTCGGGTATTTTCTTAATCTGTTTAATCTGACGCCGGTTGGAATGCTGGATGGCGGACGCATCGTAACCGCGTTGTCCCGCTGGCTTTGGTTGCCCGGGTTCGCCCTGCTCCTTTGGTTCGGGTGGAAGTATCCGAATTTTATTGTCTGGTTGATCATACTTTTGTCGCTGCCCCGGATTTACTCGCTCTTCCGCAAACGAACGGAGGAAGAGCAACGGTACTTCGAAGTCACGCCATCGCAGCGTTGGACAATGTCGATCTTGTACTTTGGTCTGATTGCGGTGTTGCTCTTTGGAATGCACGTGGCGCAGCAGGATCTAAACAAATACGGTGTGCGTTCCCACGGCCACGGACGAGACGCGATTGTGCAATAATCGAGACGCTGTCGCCGCAAAGACTTTCTCCGGTTCGATCCCGATTCTTTTCAGGATCGACAGGAAACGTTTATCCGAACGAAGGGGTACGAATTCAGGCGCGATGCCCACGCTGTGCAACGATGACGAGCGCTGCTCGCACGCACGTTCGAGGTCGCGAATTGCGTCATCATACGCTCCCAGTGCGACATGCACATGCGCAATTGCATCGCCCGGGCGATAGCCCCAGCCCGCGATGGCCCCTTCGAGGGTTTCCAGCGCTTCCTTGTGGCGGCTCATGCGCGCGTAGGTGATCGCCAGACCGAACCCTGGTCTGCCCGTCAAATCATGTGCCTTTTTATAGAGTGCAATCGCATCATCGAAGCGTCCTATCTCGCGATAAAGCGCTGCCAGGGCCGGCTCGCCATAATGGGCAAATGTCGGATCAAGTTGCAGCGCGCGTTCGCCGGCCGCGATCGCTTCGTCGTAAAGACCGAAATAACGGTAAAGCTCGCAGGCAAAGTTGCTGACCCAGAGTGAAGCCGGGTCGATTTTCGACGTACGCTGCAGGTAGGCCAGCGCTTTGTCGCGGTCGCCGCGTGCAGCGTAGAGAGCAGCGATGAAGTAATTCGACGGCGTCGAATTCGGGTCTATCTCGACAGCGCGATTAAATTCCGCTTCGGCGCCATCGAGGTCCCAGTCGAGAATGCGTTTGCTCTCGGCGAGATATACGTGCGCTTCGGCCTCCTCATCGTTTAGCTGCAAGGCGCGAACAGCGGCATCACGGACTTTTGGATAAGCTTCGAGCGGCGGCAGGTAAGCGTCCGCCAACCATAGCCACGCCTTTGCGATTCCAGTCCACGCTCGACTAAACTTGGGATCTCTCTCCAGCGCGCGCTCAAAAAATTCGAGGCTTCTGCGCAATGCGTCCTCGGTGCTCTTGTCCGAATAAAAGAGACCGTGCAAATAAGCATCGTAAGCTTCGGTGCTACGTGATGCAGGTGGCGGTGAAATATCGAGGTTCAGCTTTAGCGCATCGACAATGGAACGCGTAATCTCATCTTGTAGCGCAAAAATCCCATGCATTTCGCGCTCGTACGTTTCCGACCAAAGTGTAAATCCGTCGCACGCGTCGATCAGTTCCGCCATGACGCGTACACGATTGCCATCGCGCCGAACACTGCCTTCTAGCACGTGTCCCACATTTAACTTCGATGCGATTTCGTTGAGCTCGGCCTCTTTGTCCTTAAACCAGAATGAAGACCGCCGCGCTGCTACCCGCAGCCCATCGACTTTGGCCAGAGCTCCCAGAAGCTCCTCTGCAATACCATCGCTGAAATAATCGTGATCCTTTGCCGGGCTCAAATCGTTGAAAGGCAAAACGGCGATCGATTTCTCTCTCGAATCCGCCGGCGGGGAGACGTCGATCCGGGCGTCGGAAGATAGATCCGCCGTTCGAATAATTCCGTGTCGCGTGAAATCGAAAAGCCACCCCAGAACCAACGCAACTGGGAAACCGATGATGATTGCAAGTATGACGAGCCGCTCAGCCCAGTTCGGTATTTCGAACGGTGGAAAAACCTGAGTGACGACTTGGATCAGCAGCCAGCCAACGACTGCGTAGGTGACCGCGACGCTATAAACTTTTCTCCGCTTTAGCTCGGCAAAAAAATTCCTTGAATTCATTGCGACGATGCATTCTGCGGCACGAACTGAATGAGCAGCCACGCGCCGATCGCGTACGCGATCGCAACTTTACAAACGTTGCGCTGCTTTAGCTCGGCGAAGAAGCTGCGAAGTTTCACTGAGCGTACTCCGAAGAAGATGCGACGCTCACGGTTCTGTAAATCCAATCTTCCGCATCAACGCAGCGAAGCGCGGATCGGATTGAAGGTTTTTCGATTCCGGGTCTTTGCGAAACCACGCCAGCAAGTCCGAGCGTTCCTGGTAAGCTTTCTCCAGCCACTCAAACGCCTTGTCCTTGTCTCCGAGTCCAGCGTAAACGTAAACACGGGAGATGCGCGAGACGTAATGTTTCTTTTCTATTTCGTCCAAAGTCTGAAGTGACTTCAACGCGTCGGCGCGTCGGCCTGTGACCGCGTAGCCGTAACCGAGGAAAGCCAGCACCATCGGATGGTCGGGCTCGAGACGTTGGGCGGTTTCCATTTCTTCGATACCGCGTTGCCCCATTCCTTTGCTCAGGTACGCGCGCCCTAAGTATAGCCGCACCCAAGCGTTGTTCGGATCAAGTTCCGCCGCCTTGGAAAATTGCTGAATCGCGTCATCGCTGCGACCGGCATGCAGGGATGCCCAGCCCAGCGACCAGCGTGCTGAAATTGAAAGCGGGTCAAGCTCCAGCGCTCGCCGACCCTGACTGTATGCTTCGTCGTATCGTCCCATTCCCGCCAAATACTCCGTATAGAGTAAATGCGCCTGCGCTGATTGAGGATTGAGAGTCAACGCGCGCTTGAACTCTTTTTCCGCTGCGGCCCAGTCCCAGTCGTAATGGAAGTGAACGAACCCAAGTGAAGCATGGGCCTCAGCCAGAGTCTCATCGACTTCGATGGCTTTGAGCGCGGCCTCTTTTGCTTTTGAAAACGCTTCCCGCGGCGGGATGTAAAAATCCGCAGCCAGCACGTAAGTGTCGGCCATTCCGGCGTAAGCGAGCGCGAAGCGAGGATCTTTCTCGATAGCCTGCTGATAGAAACCGATCGCCTTTTTGAAACCGTCTTGGGAAAATTTGTCGGCGTAGTAGCGTCCTTGCCGGTAGAGATTGTAAGCTTCGATATTCTCCGTCGGCTTCTGGTCCAAGCGCTTCTTCTCCTCGCCGAGCAGACGGATTTTCAAGGTCGCCGCCACCTGCTGCGCCACTTCGCTGCGGACCGCAAAGATGTCCTGCATCTCGCGGTCGTACGTGTCCGACCAAAGATGGTTGCCGTCCGAGGCCTGGATGAGCTGCGCTGTGATGCGCAATTTATTGCCAGCCCTGGCGACGCTGCCTTCGAGCAAATGACTGACGTGCAGTAGCTCGCCGATTTTCTCGATATCTTCGTTCTTGCCCTTGAACGCGAACGATGAAGTCCGGGCCTTGACTTGCAAACCAGTGATCTTCGAGAGCGCGGTGATCAACTCTTCGCTGACGCCATCACTCAAATACTCGTCGTTCTTGTCCGCGCTCATGTTCACGAACGGAAGCACCGCAATCGATTTATTCGGAACAGGTAGGGACGCCGCGCCGCGGCGTCCTTGTTCGACAGCATTTGGGCGGACGGCCCAGCGGTCGGTCCCTACCATTCGATAAAATCTCGCCGCTGCGATCGCGAGAACAGTTCCGATGGCGATTCCGATAATCCACCGTCTCAGGCAGATCTTCGAATCAGCACTCTGCGCTTTTTCGAGCTTCGCTTCCGGCTTCTTTGCCGAAGCGAACTTCTGCGGCGACTCTCGGTTGCCGAGTTCCTCAGTGTAAAGATTGACGATTCCGACCTTCTGACCGTGTTTCAACTCGACGTCACCGAGTTCGTGCAGATGCGGCTGCCAAAGACTGTCTTGCGCGAGATCGTCGGCCACGCGTTTGGAGACCAGAATGTGCCCAGCATCGCCGCAATCCATCACTCGCTGCGCGATATTGATTCCCACTCCAGTGACATTTGATCTGTCATTGACATCTTTGACCTGATCGACAGGGCCGCTGTGGACGCCCATCCGCAGCCGAATCTGCGGATGGTTTTTCAGCGCCCTGGCAATTTCCATTGCACACTGCACTGGCTCCTCCGGAGTTTGGAAGAAGACGAGGGCCATCCCGTCGCCAACCGGAATCCGAATTAGCTTGCCGGCCCCTTCGCTTTTCCGGAACTGAGGAGTTCTTCGTACGGTTCGATTAAGTTGCTCAACCACTTCTCGCTGCTCGTTGACGAGCAACTTCGAGTAGCCCACCACGTCGATGAACAAGACGTGAGCAATCTCAAGGTGCGAATCGGTTTTTAGCTTGGCGGCCATCAAATCAACCTACGCAGAATCGCACTGCCCTAACGGCGGTCAATGGAACGCCAGGACTCCTGCTAGGCGACGGAATCGGTCGGATCAAGGCTCGTATTTCCTCCGCGATTGGCAGTCCACAGATTTGAAGTTTGACAGGTACAGCAGCCCGATAGTACTGATCGAAAATGGACCAAACAACCAACGACGGCGAAAAGATGGAAAAACAGATGTGGGAAGACATCAAGGCGAAGAATTGGAAAGCGGTGGAAAGTAAAATCGCTGACGGTTTTCAGTCCGTTCATCCCGATGGCGCGCGTGATCGGGCTGCGGAAATATCGTTAATCAAGAACTTGAACGTCGGCGAGACGGCATTGAGCGATCTTAAATCGGCCGTGAACGGCGACAACATTGTGGTTACGTATATGATTTCGGCGCAGGAAACGATCGATCTGGAGCGATTGCCGACGAAGCCAGCGCCGCGTTTGAGTGTCTGGAAAAAAGGAGCGAGCGGCTGGCAATGGATTTGCCACGCCAATCTCACTCCGATTCCCTAACTATAATAATTCATCCCGGCCAGCCACCTGCTTACAGCGCGTTGTTCGTAATCAATTTCTGAAAACGCGGATCCTTCCGAATCGGGTCCCATTCCCAACGATATTTCAGGTCGTTAATCGTGATGCTGTAATCGGCACTGTCGACCGCGCCCCGCGTTTTTAGCAATCGTTCGATAACCGGAATCGCAAGATCGTTTTCGCCGACACGAGCGTAGATCAGCGCGAGGTAGCAATTCATGATCGCGCCATCTAAGGCATCTTTCGACTCAGGCTTTAATTCCACTGCGCGTTTCCCTTCGCGAATAGCTTCGTCCTTTCGACCTGCAAACGCGTAGAACCAACCGAGATTGGCGTGACGATCAGCGCTCAAGGGCGCCTCCTCGACCGCTTTTTCAAAATTCGGCTGCGCTAATTCAAAGAATTTCTGAGCCTGCGCCTGTTTGCCTTCGGCCAGCTCGATCAAGCCTTGGAGAAAACTCTTCGGTGTTGCGCTCCCAGTCGTGTAGGAGACCTCGTTCAGGCCGCAGCTTTGCAAAGCCGTGCGCGCCGCGACAAAATCGCGGTCGATCATGGCCACGTCCCACCGGCACGACGTTATCACGCCGTCTGGATCAGTTCCTGCCGGCACCTGGCTGAGTAATGATTTGAGCAGGCGCGTGTCGCCTTTCCACCAGAAATCGACATAACCGCTTTGAATTTTGGCGACGAGCGACGCCGGAGCAATTGCGCGCATTCGTTCGCCCCATTTGGCAGCTTCGGGCCAGCGACGCATCGCCGTGAGCGTAAAGAAAAGTTCGCGGACGGTATTCGGATTTTGCGGATCGATCTTCGCAACCCTTTCGTACGCTTCGAGCGATTGTTCCCATTTGCCCTGCCGGCGTTTAATCGCCGCGATCAACCGGCCAATGTCTCCGTTGCTCGGCGATAAGCGAGAAGCGATCTCGAATTGTTCGAGAGCGCGCTCATAATCCTGATCCATCCAGTAAATGCATTGACCAAGTGCAAAGTGTGCTTCTGGCAGGTTCGGTTGGAGGCGCAGAGCAATTTCCGCTTCGGTGTAGGCTTTCGTTCTCCAAACTTCGGTCGGCTCGTCAAAATGGAAAATCTCTGCGCAGGTCGATGCAAGGTGCGCGTGGGCGAGCGCGAACTTGGGATCGAGCTCAATCGCTTGCATGTAAAGTTGCTCGGCGGCTTTGTAATCCTCGAGCAGCGTGTCCGGATTCCGCTCAATCTGGTTCGCCCGCAAATAGAACACGTATGCGTCCGTGTTCGCTGTCGGTATCTCTTCGACGCGCGCTTTTTCCTAGATCACGATCGTAGCGCTCTGCCCACTGTTGCACATCTGACCGGGCATCGATGAGCTGAGCTGTTACTCTGACGCGGTTGCCGGATCGCTGAACGCTTCCCTCCAGCAGATGTGCCACCCCAAGTTGTTGACCAATCTCACGGACGTTTCGCTCCGCCCCGCTTTTGTATTGCATGACGCTGGTGCGACTGATCACTCTTAAATCTGCAATTTTGGCGAGATCGGTCAGAATTTCGTTCTGCACTCCATCCGCAAAATAAGCGTTCTGCTTTTCATCGCTCCGGTTTTCGAATGGGAGCACAGCAATACTTTTCTCCGGAATCGCCGACGCGGGAAAAGGAGAGGACTTCGAAAGAGAAGCGTTTTCCGATTTAATCGCTAGCCGGTGAAAAAAAAGCGGAACACCAACGGCAACCGCGCCAATGATCGCAACGGCCACAGCAATAAAGGCCCAACGGCCTATCGCCGCTCCCCCATCCCGTCCGGAGGTTGACCTCGGTCGCAGCATTTTCCAGCGTTTGCCTCGTCTGAATTTTTCCGGTAATTGTGGATTGCCCAGTTCTCCACTGTAGAGATTGACCACATTGACGCGCTCGCCGTGTTTGACCGCGCACTCGCCCAAGTCATGCAGCTGCGGCTGCCATTGTCGGTAGTGCTTCAGATCGTCGGCGACATGTCGGGAGAGAAGAATGTGTCCTGCATCTCCGCAGTCCATCACCCGCTGCGCAGTATTGATCCCGGCTCCAGCAATGTTGACCTGATCGTTGACATCTCGAACCTCGTTGACCGGTCCACTGTGAATACCCATCCGCAGTCTCAGCTCAGGATGTTCTTTTAGCTTTTTGGCGATCTCGATCGCGCAGCGAACTGGCGTTTCCGGGCTGTTAAAGAAAACGAGCGCCATTCCATCTCCAGTGGGAATCCGAATCAGTTTGCCCGCCGATTCCGCAGCGCGGACCTGCTCGGTGTTTCGGACGATTTGAGTCAGTTGTTGTTGGAGCTCACGCTGCTCGTCGAGCAGCAGTTTCGAATAACCAACCACGTCCATGAACAAGACGTGACCAATCTCCAATTGAACGCCTGGCTGAAGTTCAGCCGACATATCGCGCTAGCTCTGTCACTAATTCCTTCGAGATCACAAGCGGTCCACCGGCATATAGCATGAAAAAGCCCGACAAGGCGAGCGCCTTCGCCATCGGTTCCGACATACAGCCATACTGCCGGCACGATTGTCCAATATGAGGATTCGGCAAGATAATCGCACCCTGGGGTCGGACTTCATTGCCGATCTTATGCTAGAATGATGGATGCCGTTTCACCTCGAATCGAATTACAAGCCACGGGGCGACCAGGGCCAGGCGATCGCCAAGCTGCTCAAGTCGGTCGAAGCGGGGAACCGTCACCAGACATTGCTCGGCGTGACCGGTTCTGGAAAAACGTTCACGATCGCCAATGTGATCCGGGAGCTTGATCGGCCGACGCTTGTTATTTCGCACAACAAAACGCTCGCCGCGCAACTTTACTCCGAATTCAAGCAATTTTTCCCGCGCAACGCGGTCGAGTATTTCGTCAGCTACTTCGATTATTACCAGCCGGAAGCTTACATTCCTCGCTCCGACACCTACATCGAGAAAGACTCGTCGATTAACGAAGAGATCGAGCGTTTGCGGCTCGCTGCGACCAGCGCGCTGCTTTCACGCCGTGACACGATCGTGGTAGCAAGCGTCTCATGCATCTACGGCATCACATCGCCGGAAGATTACTTGAACATGCTGCTAACAGTAAAACGGGGCAAGCAGATCAGTCGCGAAGCCGTGCTCGGTCGTTTGGTTGACATGTTATACGAGCGCAACGACATCAATTTTGCGCGCGGCAGGTTCCGTGTTCGCGGCGATATCGTCGAGATTTATCCGGCGACCGCGGATGAGGAAGCGATCCGCATCGAGTTCTTCGGCGACGAAGTCGATGCGATCACGCGCTTCGATCCTTTAACCGGTCACGCGCGTGAATCGCTTAGTGTGATCACGTTCTATCCTGCGAAACAATTCGTGACACCGGCGGACAAATTGAATCGAGCGCTGCGCACGATTCGCGCGGAGCTGGAAGATCGAATCAAAGTGCTGGAATCGCAGAACAAACTTCTCGAAGCCCAGCGGCTGAAAATGCGCACGGAGTACGATCTCGAAATGTTGCAGGAAATGGGCTTCTGCAACGGGATTGAAAACTATTCGCGGCATTTATCGGGACGGCCACCCGGATCGAAGCCATACACAATCATCGATTTCTTCCCGAAAGATTTTCTCGTGGTGATCGATGAATCGCACGCCACGATTCCGCAGATCGGTGGCATGTACGAAGGCGATCGCTCGCGCAAAACCGTGCTGGTCGAGTACGGATTTCGTTTGCCTAGCGCGCTCGATAATCGGCCGCTCAATTTCGACGAATTCATGAAGATGACGAATCAGCTCATTTACGTGAGCGCCACACCGGCGGAATTCGAAATTCAAAACAGCGTGGTCGAAAATGAGGGCTACGTTCCGCACAAGCGACAGCGGATCGGGCAAGATGAGCCCATTCCATTCGTGCTGCCCGGAAAATCGGATCGGGGAGCGCATGCGCCCTCGCGTACTCCATCCGGCGCCTCCCCGGATGGTCCTTCTGCGCATAAATCGAGAAAAGAGAGTTTGACGCGAGGCGCGTCAAACAGCAAGCGATGGCGCGTGCGCTCCCCAGAAAAAGTGCTCTCGCGTACCGACGAGCCACCGGGAAAATTCGACGTTCGCACGGCGGGGGCGGCGCTCGTGATCGAACAGATCATTCGTCCTACCGGGCTGCTCGATCCAAAAATCACGCTAAAGCCGTTAAAGCATCAGATCGACGACACAATCGAGCTCTGCCGTCAGCGTGTCGAAAGGAACCAGCGAGTTCTCGTGACAACGCTGACGAAACGAACAGCCGAAGATCTGGCAGATTATCTGCGAGATGTCGGATTGAAGGTGCGCTATCTCCACAGCGACATCGACACGATAGAGCGCGTCGAAATTTTGCGTGGGCTGCGCGCGGCTGATTTCGACATCCTAGTCGGGATCAATTTGCTCCGCGAAGGTCTCGATCTTCCAGAAGTCTCGCTCGTCTGCATTCTCGATGCGGACAAGGAAGGTTTCTTGCGCAGCCAAACTTCCCTAATCCAGACGGCGGGACGCGCGGCGCGGCATGTGAACGGCGAAGTCGTGCTCTTCGCCGATCAGGTCACGCAAAGCATGGAAGCGCTGATGTCGATATCGGAATACCGACGCGCCAGGCAGATGGAATACAACGAAAAGCACGGCATCACGCCGCAAACCGTTCGGCGCGCCGTGCAAGAGAGTTTGCACACAATTTTGCGCGGACGCGAAATCGCCGCTTCCGTCATTCAGGAAGCCGGCGGCGATTTCAACATAACCGAGCTGCTGCGCGAACTAGAGGATGAAATGCAGCGAGCGTCGGCCAATCTCGAATTCGAGCGCGCGGCGCTTTTACGGGATCAAATCATGGAAGTGAAAAGTGGCGCTGGCATCACTAGGATCGAACCGAAACGAAGGCTGGTGAAATACACGCGCAACGCGGGCCGCCGGCGCTCGCGCGTCTGAATTTCTGGGGCGCGTAGGGAGTCATCAGCAAGCCGCCATCGACAACAGGCTGGCAGCCTGTGCTCCCCAAATCCGCGCTCGAACGACCCAATCTTGTAATCCTCGCCCCGCGTGCGAAGAAATCTCCAATGCCGAAAACAAAAACAAAAACGGCAACTGGCAATCTCTATGCGGTGATGGGCTCGGACGAAAGCGAAGTCAAACGCGTGGCCTCCGACCTCGCGACCAGCCTGACACCGCCAGAGGCGGGCGATTTCGGATTGGAAATCGTTGATGGCGTGGCCGAAAACGCCGACCAGGCGGCGGCGCGCATAAGATCGACAATCGAGGCGCTGCAAACGTTGCCTTTCTTCGGCAGCACAAAGGTCGTGTGGTTGAAGAGCGCGAATTTTCTCGGCGACACCCAGCTCAGCTGCGCCACAAGCGTTCAGTTCGCGCTCGAGGAATTATCAGACCTGATCGAAAACGGCCTCGGCTCTGACGTGACCTTTCTGATCAGCGCCACCGAAGTGGACAAGCGTCGCTCGTTTTATCGGTTGCTGGTCAAACGGGCGGAGTTGCAAATTTTCGATCGGTTTGATTCCAGCCGGAGCGGCTGGGAGGAGGAAGCCAGCGAGATCGTTCGAAGCCGCGCGAAAAAACGAAAACTGCAATTCGATGACGAAGCGCTTGATCTTTTCGTGCTGCTAACTGGCGGTGATACACGCCAGATCGAGAACGAACTGGAGAAAATCGACATCTTTCTCGTGGGCGGCCGTAGCACGGGCTTCCAGCCTGTGGGGCAAGCGAGCGTCTCGCCTGCTGACTCCGAACCGGCAGGCACGATGCCCGCCAGTCCCACAGCCAAGATGGCCGTGCCACAGAAGGCGCCTGTGCCACGAGTTACCGTCGATCTTGTCCGGGACCTGGTGCCGCTTTCCAGGGCGGGTGTCATTTTCGAGTTAAGCAATGCGCTGGCGACACGCGACCTGGAACTCGCGCTTAGACTTGTGCGACGATTATTGGATCAAGGCGAAAGTGCCATCGGTATTTTACTCGTTGCGATCGTTCCAACGCTCCGAAATTTGCTACTCGCCAACGACTTGATGGAACGTCATCGCCTCGCCTGCCCGCACTCGCCATTCCAATTTATCTCTGCAATCAACCGCTTGCCCGCTGGGGCGACAGATCACTTACCTCGCAAGAAAGATGGTTCGATCAATGCCTACGCGTTGGGGATCGCAGCGCAGCATGCGCATCAGTTCGAGACCAAACAATTGATTGAAGCTATGCAGGCGTGTCTCGAGGCAAATCTTCAGCTCGTCACCACGCAGCTCGACCATGAGCTGATTTTAACCGAGGTTGTCGTGAAATTGCTCGGGACAGACAATGTGAGAGCGGCCTTAGTGCCGCGATGATCGGGACACCAAGGTCCCTCCCACATTTTTACGGTGCGGAACCTTCCACTTGTTTGCGCGCAATCGGCCCGATGTACGGGATATCCCAGCGGACGCCCGTGAACGCTTTTACGATAGTAATGATCATGATCACCAGAAACGCCAGATGCACGAGCGCCGCGATGACTGCCCAGAAAAATACGAGGATACCACCGATACCCGGAATTGCGCCAAACACGGCATGCACGACCGCCGAGACAATGTTAAAGAGAAACCACGCGCAGCCAAAGATGATCGACTGCATTGCGTAAAAACGGACGAAGCTGTCGCGCTTTTCGAGAATATAAAAAATGATGCCGCCGATCAGTGGAATGCAGGCGATGGCGGCAGCCACGTTCGACGGTAAACCGGTCGATGTGGATGCTCCGCTGGGCTCGGGTTCGGGACTTGGTGGCGGTGGTTGGCTCGGATCAGTTGGGTCGGGCATGGACTACGTACACAAAATGACCAACGTATTGTCAAGCAATCTTGCGCCGTGAGGATGAAACTCAAAGGCAACCATTGCTATGAAAGATTCGCAGTTCCCCCTCTTCGTCCCTTCCGATGTATGTAGGCTTTTTCGCTTTCATTCTCTGGCAGGAACCAATATCGTGACGCTCAATTGAAAAGACGGATGGCCAAGAATTGTTTCCGCGCCTTCACGCTGATCGAATTGCTCGTCGTAACGGCAATCATCATCATTCTCGGCGCGCTTGTGGTCTCTGTTTCCTCCGGCGTTATCGAGCGCGCGAAAGCGACAAAGGACATGAGCAATCTGCGCCAGATCGGACTTGCGATGCAAACATACCTTAACGACAAGGATGACATTCTTCCGGTAATAAATGCTGCGCCTGGCACTGGCACGAACGCAAACCCGGTCATTTACCCGAAATACATCGCGACCAGAAGAGTTTTCCAGTCGCCTTTTGACACGCGAGCCGCTTCTGAAACGGACACTGCGCCGGTCAGTTACGGTATTAACCAAAACATGTACGACTTGATAAATGGCAACACGGCACAGGTGGTCTCTCCGGCGTCGACGATACTGATGGCGCCCAGGTACTCAGGAAATCCTGCACTAGCTAGTTCATGGACGGGCATTGCCACAAATGTACCCAATCTAGCTGTCGGAGGAGGCGCGGGGATGACAATCGGTCCGCAACGCAATGGCACGCAAATTAATGCGCTATTCTGCGACTTACATGCCGAAACCATGACATTCGGTCCCAGCGCCAGCCCGGAGCTAGGCTCCTTCAAAGACACCATGTCAGATCCGCTCGGTCAGAAACACTGGAATCCAACGAAGTAACAAACGCGTTCGCATGATCTCTGTGCGTACCGGTACCGGGCGCATCCTAATCGGTAAGCAGTTGTTGCCGCAGACCGGGAAAAGGTGTCGGGCACTCGGGCTCTTCGGCCAATGCGTCATTGTTTCGGATACAAATATCGCTCCGGAATATGCTGACGTCTTAAAACAAAGCCTAACGTCAGCCGAATTTAGGTCAATGGTGATCACAATCCCAGCGGGCGAAAAATCTAAGACGCTTGAGCAAGCTGGCGCGATCTGCGACCGAATGATCACTGCGGGGCTCGACCGACAGTCGTTTGTTATTGGCCTGGGCGGGGGGATGATTGGCGACATTTCCGGATTTGTCGCGGCGATTTATCATCGTGGCATTCCGCACGTCCAGATTCCCACCACGCTGCTCGCCATGGTGGACAGCTCGATTGGCGGAAAAACCGGGGTCAACGCGGCTGACGGGAAAAACCTAATCGGCGCAGTGCATCATCCATCACTCGTGATCGATGATGTCGATGTTCTGAAGACGCTGCCTGGGCGCGAGTTCAATCAAGGCTTCGCGGAGATCATCAAGCACGGCATTATCGCCGATCGCGAAATGTTCGAAATACTTGCGCAACAGCCCAAGTTGCGCGCCAATGAGAGTGCAAGTTCCAAACTTGCGCTACTCATCAAGCGCAACATCAAGATTAAATCGGCAATCGTCGCGCGCGACGAGCGCGATCGTACTGGCGAGCGAGCTATTCTCAATTTCGGGCACACCGTCGGTCACGCAATTGAGCGCGCCGGAAATTACCGGAAATTTCTTCATGGTGAAGCGGTAAGTCTCGGAATTGTTGCGGCATGCGCCATCTCAATTAAGAAGGCCGGACTACCGCCCAATCAGCGGGATGCAATTGTCGATCTTTTACGGAGGTTCGATTTACCGACCCAATTGCCGCCGAATTTTCCGCGCGAAAAGATTTTCGCTGCCCTTCCGTACGACAAAAAAATCGAGAGCGGACACATTCGGTTTATTGTTACGCCACGCATCGGCACCGCGCACATCACCAACGACGTGACGCTCGACGACATCCGCGAAGCGGTTGATGAATTGTAGGGCGTCTGTACCAGACGCCATGGCGTTTCGCAGAAACGCCCTACAAAACGAACCACCCGGTCAATCGTCCTTGTTTCGCGCGGCGCGATAATACTGGATCAACCCATCCAAGACGCTGTCGGAATATTCACGGAAAATGCTTTTGCGCTCTGTGCCGTTGACGTTGCGCATCCCATCGTAATCCCCGGCCTGGATACGAGCGAAAACATCGTGGCTGTTCATGACGTACGGCTCGCAATAAACCACCGGACAACGATAAAGCCGTGTGGCGAGCAAATTGCGCGCATAAACGTACCCAGTCGTTCCGGCCTTCGTCACGTTCTGCGTGGTTGGATACTGATATGGCGGCAATTGCATTTCGCTCGCCATGGTTCCAGCGATCGCATCAGCGAGCGGCAATTCTTCGTCGTAAGCGCGGCTCAAAAGTCGCCGAATCATCTCGAAGCGCTCATCGTCCAACTCGAGCTCTTCCTGCAAATATGCACCGTTCACAAGCAGGTGAAGATGATTGGTGTCGATCAACGTCGGGTTGTTCGAGTCGCCCCAGCCTTCGGCATTGAAATGCAAACAAAGCACGAGATCAGGATGTAATCTGGTGTTCACGAGCACTGCCCGGCGACGTATCTCGCTGTAGCGATAGAACAAGATTTCGCTCTGCCAGCGAATCGTTTGTTCTTTTTCCGGATCATTTGGATCAAGAACATCCAACCGTGGCTGTGGCACGCCGTTTCTAATCAGAATTTTTGTGGCAACCAGTATAAAATCGTCCGGACGCTTCGGCGTAACCGGTTCGTCGCTGTTGCGGATAAAGAAAACTTTCGCACCCAATTGTCGCAGTCGCGGCGCTAGCAGCCGTGCTACGCGCAAAGTCAGATCGCCTTCCTCCACCGGCGCGCTGTTTCCGACCTGGAACCAGCGCTCCTCCATCTTTGCCCATTTCCCGCCAAGATGCCCGGGGTCGAGCGCAATCCGCAAACCCGAGAGCTGTTTTTCAGGTTTCGTGGGCGGCAGAGATTTCGCAGGTCGCCAAAGCCGCGGCACGGGATTACGCGAGGCGTCCTTCTCTGCAAATCGCAAGCTGAAAAACCTTTGCGCATCCCGATTCATCAAAATCCGCGCGGTCTTCTCGTTTATTTCGATCAAATCCGGAGCTAACCCGTGGGTGCAATAAACGTCCCGAATTAGCCGGATGAAATCATCGTGGGTAATTGTTGCCTGGTAATTTTCCAAAACCCCCCATTTGGGATGCGCACCGAGAATTCCAAGATTTTCGGCGGCGTGACTGGCCGCGGGAAAGATCAGGACGAATGGCGAAAGAATGACGAAACACGAATGGCTCCGCCACGTTGAATCGTTAAATCGTTGAATCGTTAAATCGTAAATCCGATGTAACAGTGTAACGGTGTAACTAATTACGCGGTCCCCCCGGATTTCGTCATTCGTCATTCGAGCTTCGTCATTTTACCCAACATCCGCGTTTGGATTTCGCTTCCTTTAATACGATGGTCGCAGAATGCTAACGGTTCTTTTTCTGGGCGATATCGTTGGCACCCCTGGACGCAACGCCGTGATCACGCGACTGCCCGAGCTGAAGGAAAAGCACGCGCTGGATTTCATCATCGTCAACGGCGAGAACGCAGCCGGCGGTCGAGGGATAACCGGCAAAATTACAATTGAGTTGTTACGCGCAGGCGTGTCGGTTGTGACCACCGGTGATCACATTTGGGATCAAAAAGAGATTGTTCAATTCCTCGACCTGGAGCCGCGCTTGCTTCGCCCCCTGAATTATCCCGAGGGCGCACCAGGCAGCGGTTCGATCGTGCTGGAGACACCCAAGGGGAAAATTGGCGTCATCAATGTCCAAGCGCGCACGTTTATGCAACCGATTCTGGAGAACCCATTTCGCGCCGCTGAAGCAGCAGTAACGAAGATACATGAAGAGACCACAAACATTATTGTGGATGCGCACGGCGAGACCACGAGTGAGAAGATCGCACTCGGCCGATTTCTCGACGGAAAAGTCTCCGCCGTAATCGGAACTCACACCCATGTTCAGACAGCCGACGAGCAAATCTTTCCTGGCGGCACTGCGTTTATGTGCGACGCGGGAATGTGCGGTCCCATCAATTCGATTCTCGGACGGGCCATCGAACCTATCATGAACCGGTTTATTTCCAATCTTCCCGCATCGTTTCCTGTCGCTGCGGGCGAAGTGCGGCTGCGCGGAGCGTTGATCGAGATTGATGAAACGACCGGTCGTGCTCTTCGGATCACGCGAGTGGATGAGCCGGGACCAACTGATTCCGCCGCACCCGAACCTGAGCCAAAGATCGACATGGAGCAAGTGCCTTCTCCGGAACAGACCTAAAGAGTTGCACTTGCAGCCAGCTATTCATCGTCTGAGTTTCGAATTCTCCAGAAAGACCAACGTCTAACAAAAGAATCATGAAAAAATATTCTGCTCTCACTCTGATTATGGCTCTGGCGCTTTGCGCCTCGCAATTTGTTCAGGCGCAAGCCAGCAAAGACACGAAGGAAGCAGCCAAGTATTCGAAGGAAGGATTTGAAGCGACTGAAAACAAAGACTGGGACAAAGCGGTCGAAGCATTTCGCAAGGCGGCGCAGCTTGACCACAAGCAAGCGCCAAATCTCGTCGCCGCCTTGCAACACCGCGGAATGGAATATACGACTCAGAAACAATTCCCAGAAGCGATTGCCGACTTTAGTGAAGCGCTGAAGCTAAAATCAGACGATGCAAATATCTATGAGCGTCGGGCCTATGTGGAGATGAAGACAAATGACTACGATAAAGCGCTGGCCGACTATTCCGAGGCGATCAAGCTCAAGTCGAACGAGGTTAAATATTACCTCTATCGCAGCTACATCTACGAAACAAAAAAAGACATTAAAAGTTCGATGGCGGATACCGAGAAAGCTCTAAAGCTCGATCCCAAGAACCAGGAAGCGCTCAGTCGCAAGTCGCGACTGGAAGCACTGCAATCTGCGAATGCACCGTTGTCTCCGCCACCAGCGGCTTCGCCAAAGACTTCACCACAAGCAAAAGGCCGGCCCTGATTCGCAGTCACACCGAGTCGGCGGTTACGAATTACTGCTGTTTGGCGACATCGCCGGTTCGCCTGTGTCATCTGTTTTTGGCGCCGGGGCAAATCGTCTTTTCCGGCGGTTCGCGGGCAGTGGTGTCAACGTCATCGTGATGTTGCGGCCGGTGATCTTCGGTTCCATTTCAACTTGCGACATGCCGGAGAGATCTTCGCGCACCTTCTCCATCAGCTGCATGCCAAATTCCTGGTGCGCCATTTCGCGGCCACGGAATTGCAACTGCACTCGCACTTTGTTTCCTCGATCGAGGAATTCTTCGCCGTGACGAATTTTCGTCAGATAATCATGATCGTCGATATTAACGCGAAACTTAATTTCTTTCAGCTTCGCACCGGCAGGTTTCTTCTCCCGCTCGTGTTTGGAAATGTCGTATCGGAATTTCCCGAGCCCGACGATTTTGCAAACTGGCGGGTTTGCCGTTGGCGCAATCTCGACAAGATCAAGACCAAAGCTCTGCGCTTTGCGCAAAGCATCCGACAATTTCATGACACCGAGCTGTTCGCCAGTGGACCCTAAAATGACCCGGACTTCGCGGGCGCGAATCCGACCGTTTACACGAAATTGTTGTTGCAGATTAAATCAAGCTCCTGGCCGGCGAAACGGGAGTGCGCCGCAACGCCGTGTTTTTCTTTATCGCAATTTCCAGCTTCCACTTGCGTAGATCGACCGGAACACTCTGGCACCGCCGCAGCTGCGATAACCACGACGACCTGCTCGCATTAATAACCGCGAGCCGAGAGGAAGTTGTAGACGACATTTTTACGCTGGCAAGCCGAATCTGGTGACAATCAGGTGTCGATTTTCTAACAATCCAGCGGCGCCGATCGTCCGAGGCAAACAATGTGCAACGGGGAGACGGAGTCGTAGTGATCGGGGATATCTGCTGTTGGCCTGATCCCGTCCGGGATTCATAGTTCCATAATCTAGCTGGGCGGACGCAATCTCAATCGTGTTCACCGTGGTGGTTCGCCGAAATGGGCTTTGTGCGCGGCGTAAGCGGCAGCGTCATCGAGCATCGAGTCAATGGTCGCGACAAACGGTTCCAGCCTGACGAATCCGGAAAAAACCGCGCGGTCCCCAATTTCGCTGTCAAACACGAGCGTGGGCCGCTGCGTCACTTGCAACAAATGAAAATCGGCGGTGGCTGCCCGGACACGCGTTTCAACCACGGTTGAACGCGCACGTTCGAGCAACTCCTTGGCACCGAGATTGGCCGCCTTCGCTCCGATTTCAGCGGCGATCTTCCAGTCGCCGAAATGTTGTCCTTCGCGCAAACCAGCGTAGGCAAGCGCGAGACGCACCCGATCGTCCGTGATCCCAAGATCTCTGGCAGCTTCAGCCACACAATTTGGCGCGAGATATTCCGGACGGCCGGGCTCGAACCACTCGCTGCTTAACATGAAAGGCGAACGCATGATTGTCCCGCTGCGCCGGTAAAACCATTCTTCCTCCTCGTGCGAAGTCGGCAGCCCGGTTTTATCGAGCAGCGCGATCTTCCACCGAAAGTCGACTTTGCCCTCGTAGCGCTTTTTTAATTCCGCCCACGCCGGCTCGGCGAAGAAACACCACGACGAGATGACATCGAGATAGTAGGTAACCGTGATACGCATAGCTTTTTCGATTTGTACTTTGAACGCCGAACGTTCAACTCCGAAAGTCTTCGGGAGCAGCGCCCAACTTCGAATGTTTAATTCAAAACGCGAGCAGATAAATCCTGCAAGAAATACCCAGCCTCAAACAAAGCTGTGGACCTGAACCACATTTTTCTTTTTCTCGCGGTCGTTTCACCGCTGCTTGTGCTGGCGCGGACATGGCGTCCCGGTGGAACGTGTCATGGCTGGCGTATCGCCGCGCTTGTCGTTCTCGCAATTACCGGTGTCGCCTGGATTCTATTCCGCCCGGCGGCCGGATACATCGGAGGCGGGGCTTGGTTCGCTCTCTTGTTTCTCCCGGCAATTGGATTGCGCAAAATGACCGAGCTCGCTGCTCAGGGAAATTATAGATCGGCCAAAAGACTTGCCGCGGCTCTTCAAATTTTGCACCCGACCGCTGAGTCGCGCGAGCAGGTTCGATTATTTCGCCATTTGGAATCTCGTCAGAACCACCGAGCGGTTTTCGGTTCTGTTCCGATCGAGCGCGAAATCACACAGCAGGACCGACTTCCCTATTTCCGGCGTGCGCCCGCCGTTTTGATCTTGATTCTGTTTAATGCGGCCGCGTTCCTTTTCGAAATTTCATTCGGCAATTGGAACGACCCGGAAGTCTTTCATCGGATCGGCGCACTGGAGCCTTATGCTGTTGTGGTGCAGGGCCAGTACTGGCGTCTTTTCACCGCGCTCTTCGTGCATGCAGGTTTCGCCCATCTGCTTTTCAATCTTTTTGCACTCTATGTTCTTGGCCCGCCGCTGGAGCGATCAATCGGCGCAATGCGATTCGCTTTGTGTTATTTGATTTCGGGGCTTGTCTCGAGCGCAGGCGTAGTGCTCTTGACAATGATTGGTCTGATTCAAGTGGCTCAGCTCGTCGGCGCATCGGGATGCATAATGGGCATCGTCGGTGCGTGGGCCGGGTTCTTGGTGCAACATCGTCACGCGCCGCATGCAAAACAACGATTGGCAAATATCTTGATGATCGTCGCGATACAAACAGCATTCGATCTATCGACGCCGCAGGTCAGCATGGCCGCGCATCTTTGCGGATTAATCGCCGGGTTCGTTCTCGGGTTTATCCTCGCCCCGCGAACTCTATCTGTAGCCGGGATCGGCGACCCAGGAAGGACTGACAGGATAACTTGATAAGGCCCGACCTTCCGGAAGAGCAGGACGCCTTCGGTGAACGCCGCAACTGGCAATTGCCGATTATTCAGCTGAGGGAGCCACATTCCTTCATTCAAGGCAGACTTGCCGGATCGAGTTTTCTTGATTAACTGCCGCTCGGTTTCCCCGCTGCGTTCGCATGCCGACTTTTCAAACTTACAATGTGACTCCGACCTTGCCGGCGACGCTCGAGCCGCTGCGCGAGATGAGTTTCAATCTTTGGTGGACATGGGAGCCGTCCGCGCGCCGCCTCTTCCGGCACCTCGATCCGGAGCTTTGGAACCGGACCAATCACAATCCGGTACGCATGCTCCAGCTCTCGCGGCAATCGCGGCTGGAGGAACTTTCACAGGACAAAACTTTTCTCCGCGAGCTGAAGCAGGTCTTCGAGGCGTTCGAGAAATACTTGGGTCGCAAAGACACTTACGGAAAGACCGGCGCCGGGAGCACGATCAAAAACCCGATCGCCTATTTTTCCGCCGAATTTGGTTTTCACGAGTCAATTCCAAATTATTCCGGCGGTCTCGGCATTCTGGCGAGCGACCATTGCAAATCGGCGAGCGACCTCGATCTAAACTTCGTGGCGATCGGGCTGCTCTATCGCCATGGTTACTTCAGGCAACAGATCGACAAGGAGGGCATTCAGGAAGCGATCAATCTCAATCAAAATTTTCATCACCTGCCTATCCGTGAAGTACGCCGCGGCGACATGAGCTCGCTAGTCTCGGTCCCGATTCTGGATCGCGACGTTTTTGCCAAGCTTTGGGAGCTGCGTGTGGGCCGAGTCAGCGTCTACCTTCTCGATACAGACACTCCGGAAAACAGCGCTGAGGATCGATTAATCACCGCTGAGCTTTACGGCGGCGACCTGGAAATGCGGATGCGCCAGGAAATCATGCTCGGGATCGGCGGTGTGAAAGCGCTCAGCGCCCTCGGCATCCAACCTGATGTATTTCACATGAACGAAGGCCACTCAGCGTTCCTCGCGCTCGAACGCATTCGTCTTAACGTCATCCAGAAGAAACTCGATTTTTACTCCGCTCTCCAGGTCGTGGCGGCGGCAAATATTTTCACTACGCACACGCCAGTTCCCGCTGGCAACGATTCATTCCCGCGCGAAATGATGCGAAAATATTTTGGCGCATTCGCCAAAGAACTGAACATTCCCTTCGACGAATTGTTCTCATTCGGCCAAACGCGCGTTGATCCGAGCGACCCATTCAGCATGACCATCCTCGCGTTGCGGCTGAGTCGGCACGCCAACGGCGTAAGCAAATTACACGGCGAGGTAACTCGATCGCTTTGGAAAGACGTCTGGGCCGGTGTCCCAGTGCAGGAAGTCCCGATCACCAGCATCACGAACGGTGTCCACACCAAGACCTGGATGGCGCCGGAATTTTCGGCGCTTTATCAAAAGCATCTCGGCGCATGGGAGGAACATCTGGCTGAGCCCGAGTTTTGGCGCGGCGTCATCGATATTCCGGATACACAACTCTGGGAGACGCATCAAAAACTTAAACTGCGTCTCATTGAGTTTGTACGCGAACGGGTGCGACGACGCCGCGAGCGCGTGGGCGAATCGCCGGAAGCCATTCGCAAAGTCAATCGCATTCTCGATCCGGAAATTTTGACCATCGGCTTTGCACGCCGTTTCGCGACTTACAAACGCGGCACGCTCTTGTTCAGCGACAAGGAACGGTTGAAGCGATTGCTCAACGACACCACGCGGCCTGTGCAGTTCATCTTCGCAGGCAAAGCGCATCCACGTGACGAAGCCGGCAAGGCGCTTATCCAGGAGGTTTACAAGTTCAGCCGCGAAGTCGGTTTCGAAAATCGCATCGTTTTTCTGGAAGACTACGACAGCTACATCGCGCGCCGTCTTGTGCAGGGTGTCGATCTTTGGCTGAATCATCCGCTTCGTCCGCTGGAAGCGAGCGGGACGAGCGGAATGAAATCGGCGCCCAACGGCGGGATTAACCTTAGCGTACTCGATGGCTGGTGGCGCGAAGGTTACAACGGCAACAACGGCTGGGCGATTGGCGCGGAGATCAGCAACGGCACGGTCGAATTCCAAAACGAAGGAGACGCGAGCAGCCTTTATCAATTGCTCGAGAACCAGATCATTCCGCTTTATTATGCGAAGCCCGACGGCAAACTTCCCCTCGCCTGGCTACAATTGATGCGCGAATCAATCCGAAGCGTCACGCCGGTCTTCAACACGCAGCGGATGGTGAAGGATTATACCGAGCGCCTTTATATCCCCGCCGCGAAATCGTACGAGGATTTTTCTCGCAATGGTTGCGGCGCGGCCACCCAACTGAGTCAGTGGAAGACACAAATCCGGAAGGATTGGCCGCAAGTACATATTTCAGACGTGCAAGTGGCCAACAAGGATCGACAAAACATTTTGGTCGGCGAATCACTAGAAATCACCGCGCGAGTCCATCTCGGCGCAGTCGATCCAAACCATGTGCGCGTGGAAGCCTACCACGGCGAGGCAGATAACGGCGACGTCCGCAATCCAGCCGCGACTGTTTTGAATCAAAGCAGCCAGGCAGATGGGAGCGGCAATTATATTTACCAAGGATCAGTCCCCGCGACGGAAAGCGGCACCTACGGATTTAGTGTGCGTGTTGTGCCAAATCATCCGCATCTGATGCAAGCGCACGAACTACGCCTGATCACCTGGTCGTAGTGCCGTCATAGCACTGATACTAAGGGATAGACGCTCCGGCCGCTGGGCATCTTAAGCTTTGGATGCAAGATAACCGCTAATCGCTGATCTAGCACGCTTGGCTGCGAGCGTCCCGAGGTTACAACTGCCGCACGAGCCGACGCAGGCCCGGCGCCCCGGCAACCGCTTCGAACTCAGGATGGCGCCGCTCGCCGCCGAAGGAAAAGCCGGCCTTCGCATAGGCGCGTTCGGCCGCCTCGTTACCGATGGCGAACGTCACCTGAGCTTGTTCGAGTCCTTGCGCGGCGCCGTCCTCGAGCGCTCGCGACAGCAGCGCGTTTATCAGACCGCGCCCGCGATACGCCCGCAGCACTGCGACGTTCTCCACCGTCCAGCAATCGTCGTGGCCACCCATCGCGCAGAGAAAGATGTAGCTGCCACGCCGCCAGATTGCCGCTTGCTCTGCCGGTGCCAACGCGAGGGCTTCGGCTACCTCACTCATCGCGGCTTGCGAAAGCGGATAAGCCTCTCCGGCGCGAAATGCGGACAAGGCTGCAACGGGCTGGGCGTTGATCGCCGCAACGAGAAAGCGCGAGTAGTGCCACCAGGATGGCGGCTGCGTCGTCGCCAGGTGTTTCAGGAACTCAAGACACCGGCTTTCTGCCGCATTCAGGGCGATGTCGAACCAGCCCCGAGACAGGTGGCCGCGCGAGGCGGCAAGGAGCACCCACGCGAGGAAGTTCGCATCGCGCGGGGTTCCTCTGCTCGAATCGCGAGGGGCACCCCGTGTGACTTGTCTGGATCCATTCGCTTCCTTCCGCGGCTTTAAGTCTGCTTGCAAGACGATTTTCCGAGTCGGCGACACCGGGCGAGGAGACAGGGTGAGTCTCGGCAGTGGAGGAATCGGCGGAACAGTTTTGTTCTGTCCGATTCTGATCTCCCGCGGGAGGCGTAACGCCTAGACACGCGACGATCGCCACTACCGCAAGGCCGAGACAGGCCTCACAGATCACATTGCGGCGGAGCTGAGCCAGCAAATCCGAGTCCGTTGGAACTCCGGTCAGCTTCGTTTTGATGACGAATCGATTCCGTGCGCCGAGGCCGACGAGAACGCCGAACGCCGCGAGCTTAACAAGCAAGAGCCAACCATAACGCGTCGTGAAAAGCGCGTGAATCGAACCGACCAACAACCAGCGGTTGGAAATGCCGCTCACGATAAGGCCGCCCACGCAACTCAGGCTGAGCGTGGAAAAGCGCCGGAGTACAGAAAGAGCGCATTCGTCTAACGAGAACGATGCACGGGCGCGCGTTGGAAAAATTGCCAGCGGTGGGAGCCCGCCGATCCAGGCGCTCGCGGCGTAAAGATGGCATCGCCTAAAAGGCCGAGTGGTTGCACTCTGGCAGCTGCAGCATGGCTGATCCAGGCGAGCGAGATGAGCAAAGCAAGACTGATCAAGAAGAGCGCCAGGATCAACGGGCGTCGTAGTCGAGCAAGGCCTAACGCGGCAAGCACAAACGCCACGGCGATCAGACCAAGGCGAAGCTGCCAGACCCGGCCAAATTCCGTTTCAAACAAAACCGCCTGCCACGCTCTCGTCGAAAAAGCGCGCGTGAGCGGGAACCCGCTCATGTTCGCGACTTCCAGCCAAAACCAAACCAGAGAGGAGAGGAGAGCCGCAATCAGACTCCACCGGGCTAGTTGGAGTAAGCGCCGCTCGACATCGAGCAAATCGTCGCTGGCGGGCCGCCCTGCCGGGCCAAGCGCGACCAGCTCAAACGTAAAGGTTCCGACGAGGACGATCGATGCGCCGATCTGCGCGGCGCGAGCGATAATGAGCAGCGCGATAAGCATTACCTCCCTCCGAAGTGCGAGCGCCTAACGACTGACCCGGAACGTGAAGCTTCCGTTTGTCACGTGGGTATCCACAGAAACAACGCGCCAGACGACTTTATAGATTCCTGCTTTCAGTCGCGGCAGAGACACGTGCAGGAGCGTGCGATCGGAGTGATCCAGATGCACATCGCGTTTGTCCACTTCCTTCCCAGACGTTTCGAATACCTGGATGCTGCTGAAGGTCGGTTCAATGTTTTCCGTAAACCGGATTCGTACTTCGTTAGGCGATGTCTGGATTGTGCTACCCACGCCCGGCTCCGCGTTCTTGAGAAAAGCGTGCGCTTCAACTCGCACCGCGCCAGTCAAAACAATCAGAAATAAACTGACTATCGTGCATCTCATTTGTTTCCTCCGAAGAGTGGACGGCCGATGCTGTGAGGGAAAAGATCATCGAGATAGAAGTGCAACTGCGCAATGAAACCGACATTGCTGCCAGTGCGCGAATTGATGGGAATGACTGCTTCCGCGCCGACTTGGAAGTATTTTCCCGACCAGATGACGCCAGGGTTGATGGTCCCCGTGGTCTGCCCGCCCTGCCCGCGGTCGAGCGCCGTTTCCAGGGAAAACTCAACGAGCGGAATCAGGTGATCGAAAGGCGCCCGGAGGCCGATGTCCTTCACCTGCTCCTGCAGGTAGATAAGGCTGTATTCCACAGCGAAGCCGTATTGCAGAACGTTGGGGTGGCGCTCAATGTCGACTTCGTTCTCACCTGTTTCTTGGTTCATACCGAATGTGCACGTGCTTGCGCTCGTGGGAATCGCAACGCCAATGACACCGGTGATCACAAGCGGACGGAGCAGTGGAAGGCCTTGCGGTAAATCGCCCAGACCCTTGCCAAAGAATAGCGCCGGAGTCCACGTGCTAAACGGGTCTGCACCCACGCACTCGCTGCCTGTGCCACCGACTTCTACGCCAAGACCCAACGAAAGGATGCTTTCGTGTTCATCATTCTCGAAGAATTCATATTTGGCGCCGAGTTCGAGATTGCCGAAGCCGCTCACTGAGCGCTCGTCGCGCGGGTGAAGCGTCAGAAATGTTTCGCCTGCCTCGATGCCAAAATCGCGCGTTATGCGCTTGGCGATGTCCACCGAAAGTTCGGTGTCTCGCGTGCCGCCTTCGTCCGGCGTGACGATGCTCGAAACGGTGGGAAGCGAAAGCTCGTCGGATACGAATGGATCATCCGTGGAGAGCGTCGCCGGGAAAAAGCGGTTGCCGGCAAAACCGTGCGAGAAAGCGTTGTTACTCGAAACAACAAGCGCAGCGAGGAAGACAGCAACCGGCAACGCGGTGCGTAAGAAAATCGAGATAACAATAGAACGAACAAACGCGATTTTTATTTTTTGAACTCCTTTGGGTTGCGCAGCAGCAGCGGGTTTTCGTCCGGATTTCTGCGGTAATTGAGCTTCACGCGCGTCAGGGACGCCGGTGCTCGATGATAGAATGCAAGCTGCGGCAACGCCCACACGCGCGACGCAGCTGCAGTTCGACCCGATGGCTCGTTAGCTCAAGAATGTCCTCGGCGGAGGAACAAGCGGTGCGCGCACACTAGCAGAGAACGCGAAGGAAATTCTCGGGTACGCGAAACTGACAAAAGGCGGCGTCAAAGAAGTTGTGCGTGGCGCACAGATCATGTCGATCTTCGGCGTCGCTGACGGGAGATCAGACTTTTTTTCGGAATTTACTGCAAAGCGATCCAGTGCAAACCAATCGCACAACAAAGCGCGAGGATTGTGGCGATGCGGCCAGCGAAGCAAAACACGATTGCGAGGCTAGTAAGCGAATTGCACGATGTCAATCGTGGTAGGGACGCCACGCTGCGGCGTCCGGACAGCGCACCGCGCTGTCGCTACCTCTTTGCAAACGCACCATTGCCTTCGTCGAGGTAAATCGTCGAGCCGACACGTGAGATTTGAAGCGATTGCCGCCACGTTCCTGACGGTAAGGCTTTGATGACTTGGATCGTCTTAGTTTCCGGCTTCACAGTCGACGGATCGATGTTAACCATGGCTTCGGACAAAATTCTGCCATCCAATTGTTGCGGCGGGTTAATTCTGAGAATTTGCAGAATCGTCGGCGCAAGATCGACATTTCCGGTTGGCAAATCGTCCACCCCACCGCGGCGAAAATCCGGACCGGCCGCGATCAAGGTGTTGTGCATGTCGAATCGGCTGAGAGTGGCGTGAGTCCCCTGCCCCGCTTGCCGTTGCCAATCCGCGTCGATCATTCCTGGAATACCGAATTGATTTTTGGCATCATTCCAGCGGAAAGCCATCACCACATCCGGCGCGTGTTGATTGTCGATCTGGCTTGCTCAAGACCGAAGGTCCCTTGCATCGGCTCTTTCGTAAAAATGACTCCGGCAAAATCTGTTTGCTGCAAAAATTCGACAAGATGGCGCGTAACTTCGGAGTCACGGCCCTCAGTATAAAAAAGAACCGTACCAGAATTCCCAGCCACCATGATATCTCCGGATCTCGGTTCATCCGCGAACTCGGTCGTCGCGCCAAAGCCCGCATCGTTTAAGATTTTCCGTCCCTGTCGATCCAGCGCCGAGAGGACGGCCGCAAGATTTTCATCACAGGATTTGATTGCGGCCAGCGCCTGTTGCGCACCGGGCGCAGATTCATGCTGCGTAAGGTCCGGCTCGCCCAACCAAAGAAGCGAAAAAGCCGGCACGCCGCCTTTCCAAAGAAAATCTGTTAGTGCTTTTGTTGTCCAGGCGTCCTGTTGCAAATGAGCAGATGGGAACGGACCAAGCGCGGCAAGAATGGCAGTGAGCGCGTCCAGCGGGCGCGATTCTCCCGCAAAAAGCGTGACACAGTTTTCCGCACGGCCGAGATCGACGTGTCGATCCAATAGAAGGCCGACGGTTTTTGCAGTAGCAATTGCCGTGCGGCCGCCTGCACGTTGCACAAGCTCGGCGATGGTCGGCACGGAAATGTATTTTCCGTTGGACAATTCATCTGCCTTCTCCACCACTTCCGGAATTTCGACGTCAATTGATCGGTTACGGTCGATTTCCGGCCGATACTCATGATTTGCGATCAGGCCGCTGTGGCCTGGATAAACGCCCGTCACCAGCGCCGTTCCGTTTACGTTTGTAGCACTTGGATAAACTGCGTGGTGATTACGAAAAATGACTCCTTCATGCGCAAGCTTCCAAAGCGCGGGCGTATTTTTCTCGCTGACAAAATCCGGGCGCATCCCGTCCCAAACCACAACTACCACATGTCGGTTGGGTTTAGGTTTCTCGGCCGGCAGGGTGCTGCTTGCTGAAAGCGCGCATAGAATCGGCGCGAAGATGCGCACAATTACGCGATACTTGAAAAACATGTTCACGAGCGTAGCCAGATTTCCGGAGATTGGTAGGCGCGACCCGAGCCCGTCGTGCCTGCCCCCCGTAGCAGAAGGGAGCCGAAGGAGGTGCACCGAGATTGGCAAATCGCACGTTGATCTTTAAAGTTGTCTCCTAGCGTCTTTCGATGGGTCGAATTTTTGTTGTAGTTTTCTCGGTTGTTCCGCTCGTTTGCGCGATCGCGGACCCGATTATTCCCACTGCACCGGGGACAGCCTGGCGCTACAACATGACGGAAGAAGTGGGTGAAGGACTCACTGTTTCCGATGTAAAACCAGACGCGGACGGGAAAATTCGCCTCCCGGTGTTGTACCGCGTCGAGGGAACAGAGAACGTCGATGGGAAGGAGCTTCTCAAATTTGAGATGCACCGGGCCGGTGTGATCACACGCTCAGACCTTCTTACTGTCGACGAACGCGGAATAATTTGTTGGGCTCGGATTACCGTCGACGGCGAATTCGTCAAATTTAGTCCGCCGCAGACGATGATCGCCATGCCGCTGAAGCAGGGTGCGAACTGGAGTTTCGATGGCCAGGTCGGCGACTTGAAAGTGCATCAGCACTACGAGGTAACCGGAGAGGAAGATATCGAAGTACCGGCAGGAGAATTTCAGGCTTTCCGGATTCGCGGAGAGCAGACATCGCCCAGCCCGATGACAATTGACCGCTGGTTCGCGACCGGCACTGGAATCGTCAAAGACGTCACAACCATGCGCGCTAGCAATGGCGATTTGCTCCAGCGCATTTCCCTCGAACTGGCAGAACGCCCAAAAATCGTCGACAGACCGGAGGTGAAACCCGGCGCAGCGCCGAAGAAGCTTTCCGTGAGTCTTGCCAAGGAGCAGTTCGGCAAGGCAACCACGACATTTTCGTCGGATACATCTCAGATTTATGTCCGCTGGCAGGGACAGCGCCTACGGAAAGGCGCAAAGGTGCGCGCGGTCTGGATCGCTGAGAATATCGGCGAGGATGCTCCGCCGGACTATAAGGCGGATGAAGCTTCCGCGATTGCCGAGAGTCCAACTGCTCACGGAGTATTTACCCTATCGCGGCCCGACGATGGCTGGGCCCTCGGCGATTATCGCGCGGAGTTCTACGTCGACGACGTTCTAGTTGAGACGGTGAAGCTGAAGATTGTGAAGTGAATCTGTCATTCCGACCAGAGTCGCCTGCCGCGCCGTACCAACGTGAAGGCGGGAGGAATCCCTCACTTTGTCAAAAGTGAAGGGATTCGTTGCATCGTATTCACGATTTAACGCTTCAACAGTTCAACGCTATTTAAAAAGGGCGTTCACAGAATTTTCCTGAATCCAAATCTCAGCGTTGTCGCATCTTAACAACAGGAAGCACATTCACATGAAGAAGATCACGCTTGTATTTCTGGCTGTATGCATCGTGCTGCTCGCTGGCTGCCGATGGATCGGAATTCGAGGCAACGGCAATATCAAAACCGACGAACGCGCGATCAGCGCCGTTGCCAACATCGACGCCAGCGGGGCGTTCGTAATCGCATGGCAAAGTGGGCCGCCTGCTCTCCGCATCACGACGGATGAAAATCTTCTTCCCTACATCGATAATCACATTTCCGGCGACACACTGCGCTTGCGCATGCACGAGCAAATTTGGCCGACGCACGGAATCAAGGTCGTCATCTCAAGTCCTACGCGCGCCGGGGCAAAGCTTAGCGGTGCGGTGAAGCTCATTGCAAATCAAATCGCCGGTCCGAAATTCGCTCTTGAATCGACAGGCGCAGCGCAGGTCACACTGGATGGGAGTATCGACGAGCTCCTTGCCGATATGACTGGCGCGAGCGAGTTAAATGCGAGTGGCCTGCAAACAAAAACCAGCGAAATCTCCACCACAGGCGCAGCTGACGCCGAAATTGCAGTTGCCGACACACTCAAAGTGGCAATCACTGGTGCAGGAAAAGTCACTTACTCCGGCAATCCGAAGGCAATCGAGAAACATATCAGCGGGGCAGGAAGCATTCGCCATCGCGACTGAGCTATATTGTTTGCGTAGATGGATCGGCCTCTCCGCGGGCGATGCCAACAATGGCGCCGCGGGCGCGTCGAATGATCAGCATCGAGCGGAATGCTCCTCCCGCCTTAACAGTCGCAGTTCTTCCCGCAATTGCACGCCTTGTTGTCGTTCATAGGACAGTTCTTGCCGGTCTTTTTGCAACTCGGTTTGTCGGCGGCAAGAGCTGCCGTGCAAATCACGGCCGCCAGGATCGAGAACAGAATCTTAGCGTAATTTTTCATGTGATTAGTCTTGTTCGCGATGTCATCCGGCGCTAGCGAAAAAATTAGATCTTTCACTACGGCATGGCGCGCAGGGAACCGGCTACAGCTTTCGCGGATCGGACGGCCGGATACCTTAACTGTAAATGGAACCCTTTATCTGCATGCAATGCGGAACACAGTTTGCTGAAAGCGCCCAACCGCCGTCCTCCTGCCCCATCTGCGAAGATGAACGGCAATTCGTTCGTCACGCCGGCCAAGAATGGACGACGCTCGAACGACTGGCGGCAAATCATTGTAACCGCTTCGACAACGAAGCGGCGCAACTTGTGGGGATCGGCACCGAACCCGATTTTGCAATCGGGCAACGCGCATTGTTTTTGCAATCGCCCGACGGAAATCTACTCTGGGATTGCATCACATTGCTGGATGATAAAACCGTCGCGGCGGTCAACGCGCGCGGCGGCATCCGTGCCATCGCGATT
>QHNJ01000330.1 GCA_003218395.1 Verrucomicrobiota bacterium | reverse complement strand
CGGAGACGAAACGGCGCGAAGAAACTGATTTCTGAAGAAAAACAAACTCCTAACTTTGCGTCGCCGGATCGGGGTCCGGCGCAGGCTTTGCGCCTTTGCGGGAGATACATTGTCTTCTCAGGGCTGCGGCTTGTCTGGCCTTGATGCGTCGCGCGCGAGCGGCTCGTTTGCTGGGCGGAGCGTCTTCATAAAAGCCACCAACGCCTCAACTTCCGCCGGTTTTAGATTCTTGCCGTAGGCGGGCATATTCCCTTGCGGCATTGTTTGTTCTGTAATATCAACGCGCCCTGTAACTCGAGGGGCGACCGTCCTTTGACATATTCAACTGGAGTGGGATTAGCGCTCCACGCATTCATCACCGGCGACCAGGGCGAGTACGTTCCAAGATAGATCAGTGTTCCCAACGTCAGGAAAACAACAATCACAGTCAACACGGCGCCCGGCCGGCGACGCGCGCTCTTTTCACCCGTACCCGAGATAAAAGGCAGCGCGAAAAGAACCCCGATGATAACCATCGGCGCGGTGAGAATGAGAACCGTTTCCATATAGTCCGGCAATAAGGCCAGCGCCGAGAACATCCAGAGGAAAAAGAAATCGGGTCTTGGCACGGTGTCGATCTGGGTTGGATCCGGCACGCCAGTCGGCCCTTTGGGTCCGAAATAGGCTGCACAGCCGAGAATGCCGAGAATCACGACTGCGCTGAAGATGAGATCCTTGCTGATGGCCTTGGGGTAAAACGGGACTCCCTCTTTCTTGAGCAAAGACTCGTATTCGGCCGCGTACGTT
>QHNJ01000008.1 GCA_003218395.1 Verrucomicrobiota bacterium | reverse complement strand
CGCGATCAGGGACCCGTTTGGGAATAGCTACGGCTATTCCACAGCGCAGCAAGCAACCCCATCAAACGGCTTTAATCCTACATTTGATTTGTGGAGTACCGCGGGGACGTCTAACGCTACGGACGCGGCCTACGAGAAGACCTGGATCAAAAACTGGTAGGGTGGGACTGCCGGATGCCGCTCAGCCTTCGCTCGTGTGGACCACGATCTCGACACGCCGGTTCGGGCTTTGTTCTTCAATTGAGCCGTTCGGCGACGTACGGAATCTCGTCATGCCGTAACCATGCGTTTCGATTTGCACGGGACTGATTCCCATCGCTTCGACCAGATATCGTTTCACGCTGTCGGCGCGGCGTTGACTTAGATCGAGATTGTATTCCGGGGTACCGAATGAATCCGTGTAGCCTTCCACGGTGAATGTCGCTTTCGGATTCCGTTGAATGAGCGTGCCAAGCTTTTGCAATTGATTGATGGCGCTCGCTTGCAATACGTCGCTGTCGTATTCGAAGAGCTGATCGTCTGGCATCCGCAATTTCGTCCCCGATCCGAGCGGCCCTTTTTGCGCGAGCAACTGATCCAAATCGCTGAAACCCGGAGCGCGCCCTTTGTTCGGCCCAGCGCTGTCGCCGGGCATTTTGCTCGTGAAAGTATTGGGCCGCTTAATCGTGGTGCTTGTAGCAAGTTCGGTTCCGCTAAGAGCAGGCTGCGGGCGCCCTGATATCGAACTGTTGTCGAGCAACGATTGTTCGTGCGTAGCGTTTGGATCGCTCGAAAAAGCCTGCGCAGTCGAGCGATCGATTTCGGTAAGCACGGAATTCACGTCCGGTTGTTCCACTTTCGGTTGGTCGGGCAAAACATCGCGCATGTCGTCCGGCATCGCCGCGCTGGCCTGAATGTCCTGCAAAAGCTTGTCGAACGATTTCTTTTCGTCCGGCAACTGAACATCGGCGTTGTCCGGTTCCGGCTTCGCAGCCGGATTTGTCTGATCGACACTGGTTTTATCAAGCTTCGATTCATCGATAGCCCTGACCTTGAACGTGGGAGTTTGCGGGTTTTGGGCGAATACGGCCTCCACAGGTTGGAAACGTGTCCGGTAAAAATAAGTGCAGAGCGCGACGTGCAGTCCCAGGGAAATAATCAATCCAAACCACAGCCAATTGCGCTCTTTGCTGCCCGTAAGTAAACCTTCGGTCTCAATGCTGGTGAAATCGTCGAAGTCGGAAACACTCATTGCTTCAGAAAGATAAATGAGTAGCGCGACAAAATTGTCAAACTGGCAGGACCCTTCACCTGCCGCCGGAATTAGACAACGCGTTTCCGAGCCGCGTTCGTTCGATAAACGCTCTGGCTGCCCGCCGAATCTCGTCCGCAACGCGCGCCTCGGGCGAGACGAACTTCGGCGTAAACCACGGAAACAAACCGATCAAATCGTGCGTGACCAAAATTTGCCCGTCGCAATGCTCGCCTGATCCGATACCGATGGTTGGAATGCCGATCGCATTGGTGATTTGCTTTGCAATGTCCGGGATCACAATTTCCAGAACGACGGAAAACGCGCCGGCTTTTTCCACCGCGTGCGCATCGGCAATCAGGGCTTCGGCTTCGGATCGCGTGCGCCCTTTGACCTTATAGCCGCCTTCTTCTCGCACACTTTGAGGCAGCATCCCAATGTGCGCCATGAACGGGATTCCCGCCTGGGTGATCGCTTCGATTTGCGCAACATGGCTGGCGCCGCCTTCGAGCTTTACTGCTTGCGCGCCAGTGGCGACAAATTGTTTCGCTGTTTCCACTGTCTGCTTGGGCGTGTCGTAGCTGTGGATCGGCATATCGGCGACAAGCAAGGCCTGTTTCACGCCACGAGCGACCGCGCGCGTGTGATGCAGCATCTCATCGAGCGTCACTGACGTGGTGTCCTGGTAACCAAGTACCACCATTGCTAACGAGTCGCCCACGAGAATGATATCGATCCCGCTTTCATCGAGCAGACGCGCGGTTGGATAATCATAAGCCGTAAGCGCACTGATCCGCTCTCCTCGCCGCTTCATTGCACGGAAATCTTTCATCACGATTCCCAGTCGTTCCTGAGACGAATTACGTTACATGAGTCATCGGATTGCGCGAGTAACTCGCAAACGGTTTTCGTTTGACCGGGCAAAATCAGTTCCGGCCGGATGTCGGCGAGCGGCTGAAGGACGAATTTTCTCTGGTGCATTCGCGGATGGGGCAATCGCAATTCGTTGCTGTCGATTTTCGTGTCGCCAAAATAGAGGAGGTCGATGTCGATCTTGCGCGAGACGTAGCGCTGATGATCGGGCGGCCGGCCAAGCACAATCTCGATTCGCGCCAACTGTTTCCATAACTTCAGCGGATCGCCTTCATAATCGAACTCAACGACTGCATTTAGAAATTTGTGTGCCCCCTGTTCGCAATCCACCGGGTCGGTTTCGTAAATCGCCGAGGAGAGAACCGGCGGCGTGACGCCGGCAAGATCGACAATTTTTTGTCGCGCCGCGCGCAAATTGGCCAGTCGATTACCAAGATTAGATCCGAGAGCGACCGCGGTTCTCATATCGAATTCCTGTAGAGGCAGGCGTGTCGCCTGCGAATCTGTGGAGAAACGCAGCCGGCACAGCTGCCACTACAGTCCCAGCACGTCTTGCATGCTGTAAAGCCCCGGTGCCTTGCCCGTAACCCACTGCGCTGCGCGCAACGCGCCGCGCGCAAAAATCTCTCGGCTACTCGCCCGATGCGTTAGTTCCAGTCGCTCGCCGGGCCCAGTAAAAGTTATCGTGTGATTGCCGACAACTTCTCCTTCCCGAATCGATTGAATCGGAATTTGAGAGTCCAAGTTCCGCGTGCGCTTTACAATTTCCGCCAGAGTCCTGGCCGTCCCACTCGGCGCGTCTTTTTTCATCTTGTGATGCGTTTCGATGATCTCGGGATTGAAATCGCTGCCGAGCAATTCGGCAGCTTTGCGGGTCAGCCAGAAAAGCACATTTACGCCCACGCTGAAATTAGACGCGAACACAATAGGCAGCGACTGTGCGGTGTTTTCAATCATCAGGCGTTGCTCTTGAGAATGACCAGTCGTGCCGATGACAAGGGACTTACGGTGATGCAACGCAGTGCGGCAGATTTCATTAGTGGCGTCGGCTTGACTGAAATCGATCACAACATCGCAATTTTTCATAGCCGGTTCGATTGGATCCCCGAGATCGCATTTTGCGACGATGTCGATATTCGGATCGTTGCTGGCAAGATCGACAATCGTTTTTCCCATGCGCCCGGCCGCGCCAACGAGCAACACCCGTACGCGTCGCGGTGTCGTCATTTGTCTCGCACGAACTCGTCGAGTGTCTTGCGTAAGCGCGCCTGATTTGATTCACTCATCTCGCACAACGGCAGACGCACTTCGTTCGACATCGCGCCATGCCAGCCGAGAGCCGTTTTTATTGGCACTGGATTCGGCTCGATAAATAAATCTTTGAAGAGCGGAAACATCTTGCGGTGCAGTTTCTCCGCCGATTTCACATCCCCACTCTGGTAAGCATGAACCAGCGCACAAACTTCTGCCGGAAATAGATTCGAGGCTACGCTGACAACCCCCACCGCTCCGACCGACATAAACGGCAGCGTTAGTGAATCGTCACCGCTCAAAATCGTAAATGATTCAGGTAACCGCGCCAGCAACTCGCTGATGCGCTCGACGCTCCCGCTCGCTTCCTTAATCGAGACAATGTTCCGGCATTCCTTCGCGAGGCGCACCACTATATCGGGTCCGATGTCCACGCCGCACCGGCCCGGAATATTGTAAAGCATGATTGGCAGCGAAGTCGCCTCGGCGATGGTCTTGAAGTGCCGGAACAAACCTTCCTGGCTTGGCTTGTTGTAATATGGCGCGACGAGCAGCGCGCCGTCGACGCCCAGTTTCTCAGCTGTTTTTGTGTCCCGTACGGCGTGATGCGTGGCATTGGAACCGGTGCCTGCGAGCACCTGACAGCGTTTATTCGCAGTTGTGACAGAAAGCCGGATCAGTTGCTCGCGTTCCTCAGGTGAAACCGTCGGCGATTCGCCAGTCGTGCCAACAGCGACGATTCCAGTAATCCCGGCTGCGATTTGCGCCTCGATGAGTTTTTCGAAAGCGGAGGTGTCAATCGCACCATCACGAAACGGTGTGACCAGCGCAGTGAACGTGCCGCGAAACATCTGGAGATGTTACAAACGTTACAAGGGTTACAAAGTTAAAAAGGCTATGCGAAATCAAACGTCGATCGTGCCTTCGAAAACGAAATCGGCTGGGCCGGTTAAGGTCACGTTCTTAAATTGCATTCCTGTTTTCTCAAACCCGACCTGAAGTTCGTTGCCGCCACGCACAAGGACTCCAATCGGCCCATTGACGTCTTCCGTTGCGGCGAAGATGAGCGCGCTCGCAACCACGCCGGTGCCGCACGCGAGAGTTTCATCTTCGACTCCACGTTCGTACGTGCGAATCGCGATCTTACGCGCTCCGCGCTTCTCGATGAAATTTATATTTGCCCCGTTTGGTGAAAACATCTCGTGGCGGCGAATGGCTGCGCCCTCCCGCCGGACTTTGACATCGTCCACTTGCCCAACCGGGATTACTACGTGTGGCACGCCGCTGTTGATAAAATGAATGTTTTTGTTTTCGTCCGCGACGCGAAGTGGGACGTTCAATCGCAGATCCGTTGGTTCTGTCATTTGCAGCGTCACGAGGTCCCCCTCCAGGTCCGCTGAAATGACGCCAGCGGGCGTTTCAAAGGAAATTTTGCTCTTCGCCCCAGCAACCTTATTTGCAAAACGCGCGAAGCAGCGCGCTCCATTGCCGCACATTTCCGCTTCCCCGCCATCGGCATTAAAGTAGCGCATCCGAAAATCCGCACGGTTTTGTGCCTTTTCGAGCAACAAGATTCCGTCTGCGCCGATTCCGCGATGGCGATCGCAAAGACGCGCGATTAGATTGCGGTTCAGATTGATATTGCCCAAGCGATTGTCGATCAGGACGAAATCGTTTCCCGCGCCGTTCATTTTTGTGAAAAGCAGCATCAGCTTTCGTCTAGCATAGTCTGTAGCGAAAGCCAACCGAGTGTAGGGCGCGTGCCCTCACGCGCAGGCGATCTTGCGGCTGAGGACAGCCGCCTCTACACCGCCGAAGGCAACTGCCGTTGCCAGATGGCAATTTGGCGTTTACTTATTCCGCCGTGAAGAGAGTGGCTGCTTCAGTTCTTCTCGCGCTCGTTTCGCTAATGGTACGGACGTCTTTTGCTGGAGACTGCAACGGCCTGATCCTCGAGCAGATCAAACAAATGCCGCAGGGCGGCCGTTATTCTGTCTCGCACTTCGCCAAGATCCGCTTGCAATCTTCGGCGCATTTTGAGTCAGGCAAATTTTTCATTCTTCCTTCGGCGGCTTCGCCGAGCTTCTGCTCGGGCGCGACCTATCTCGTTTTCATCAGAACAATCGAGGCTTTGCGCGCACGGGGTGCCATTCACCTCGACTATTCCACGTTGGAACACCTTATCATTCGAGATCAGCGCGATGGGGAAGGCATTTGGGGCAGGTGGAACGCAAATGGACCGGGCACTGCTCGTCTCTTTCATGAGCTGGGGCTGGGACCGAACTTCGATAACTTTGAGCACGCGAAGCCGGGCGATTTCATGAAAATTTTTTGGTCACGGCAGGTGGGCAAAAGCGAGCACGGACACTCCACTATTTTTCTCGGAACGGAGAACCGGTTCGGCGTGCAATATGTCCGCTACTGGTCGAGCAACATTCCATCTGGCTATGGTGAGAAGAGCGTCCCGCGAAGCAAAATTGCCTACGCCATTTTCTCGCGCCTTGAGACGCCTGCCAATTTAGCGCGCATCAATAGTGCTCCCTCCGTTGACACCTATTTAGCGTCACTTCTCCGAACCCGCTCCAGCATTGCCGAAGCCAGCACGAAGTGCGGTCTGTGATCATTTGCTGATCGGGAAACGGCCCAGGGTTTAAACGCTGGATCTGGTGATGTAAAGAAGGACGAGCCCCGGACGGGACGAAAGATGCAGTGGGGTGAGTTCGGTCATGGATGTTCACACGCTTTCGCATTGCCATCACCGTCTATTGAACACGCCGCTGCCGTCCCTGCGAGACTCAACACGAACATAAAATCCGTTTACCCAACCTAAAAAGGCTGGGCTGTTTTCTAACGGGATCTTGTCGAGAACTCTCAGACGAACAGCGAAACTTGCTTTGCCGCTGTTCGCGTAAGACGCTTTAACGATTCAACGCTTCCACATTAATGCCAGACCGCGAAAAGACGCTGACGATTAACGAGATTTATCACTCGATCCAGGGCGAAAGCACCTGGGCGGGGTGCCCGTGCGTCTTTGTGCGGCTGACTTTTTGCAATCTGCGCTGCAACTATTGCGATACGGAATACGCCTTTTACGGGGGAAAGAAGCAAACTCTGAAGAAGATTGTGAATGCTGTGGAGACGTTTCGGTGTCCTCTCGTCGAGATCACAGGCGGCGAGCCGTTATTACAGAAAAATGTGCTGCCGTTGATGTCGACCCTGGCGGACGCGGGCCATACGGTCCTGCTCGAGACCAGCGGTGCGCACGATATTTCGCAAGTCGATCCGCGCGTCCATCGGATCATGGACTTGAAGACGCCGGGGAGCGGCGAAGTCGAAAAGAACCTTTGGTCGAACGTCAACCACCTCACTTTGCGCGACGAAGTGAAATTTGTGATGGGATCGCGCGAAGATTACGAGTGGTCACGCGAGAAGGTGCGCCGTTACGATCTCCCTTCACGTTGTCACGCAGTGTTGTTCTCGCCGATTTTCGGCCGAATCGATCCGCGCGAAATCGTGGAATGGATTTTGGCGGACAAACTCAATGTCCGTTTTCAACTTCAGATGCACAAATTCATCTGGAGCCCGACACAGCGGGGAGTCTGAGCGATGCGCGCGCGGTTGACAAAAGATTTCACTTTCGAAGCGGCACAAACTTTGCCGAATGCGCCAGCGGGTCACAAATGCCGGGGTGTGCATGGACACAGTTTCAAGGTCGAAGTTTCAGTGGAAGGCGATGTCGATATGAAAACCGGCTGGGTTTACGATCATGCAAAGATTAGTGACGCGATGAAACCGCTTCTGAAAATGCTGGACCATGCGTATCTCAACGACATCGGAGGGTTGGAAAATCCCACGATTGAAAAAATGGCCGAATGGTTCTGGAAGAAATTGGAGCCTCAATGTCCCGGGCTTTGCGAGATTGCCGTGCACGAAACACCGACAGCGCGGTGCGTCTATCGCGGCGAATAAAAAATCGACACCGGGCCTAATTTTGAACTTGTCCGCGCGTGTCAATAGTGAGGACCGGCCCGACTTTTCTTCCTCTCATGTCAAAAGAGACTCCTGCGCGGCGCGTTGGAGTCGTTGGGTGAATTCGATGGCGACCTGGGCGGAGTCAGCCCAGATTCGGTTTGCGTTTGCGCCACTCACTGGCTTGCTCGTAAGCGTAAGCGAGACGGAGAACAGTTGCTTCACCGCCAGGTGGACCGGTAATCTGCATACCAATCGGTAAGTCAGCCCGGGTGAATCCACAGGGGACGGAGACCGTTGGCAGACCAAGCATGTTGAAGGGTCGTGTGTTCCGGAGCGTGAGCAGCTCCTTCTCTCGAAGAGTATTTGGGTCGGCGAGTAGATCGGCAATCGCGAACGAAGGAACGCACGCGGTAGGAGTGATCAAAAGGTCGACGGTCTCGAACGCACGCGCAACGGAGCGCCGAACCTGTTCGAGCTTGCGTCGGCTCTGAATATATGCGGAAGTTGTAACGTCTGCGCCGGCCCGAATTCTCTTGAGAGTCTGCGCTTGGTAAAGTTCTGGACTCTTCGAAACGTAATCCTTGTGGTACGCGTAAGCTTCCGCCCGGAGTATGGCGACGTAGGGATCCATGACCGAAGAGTAGGAACTATTGGTTGCGAGCGGTGCGATGTCGCGCTGAATGCCGGCGAGTTTCTTCAGGACTAACAGGGCCGCTTCCATCGCCGCCTGAATTTCGGGATGAAGTGCCTCGTAGAAGTACGCGCGCGGAATACCGAGCCGCAACGAGGAGGTCGCAGCCGCGATGGTCGCGACGTAATTTGGAACGGGAACATCTACGCTGGCCGTGTCTTGGGTGTCGTAGCCGGCAATTACCTGAAGCATGAGAGCGGCGTCCGTGGCGGTGCGAGTGATTGGGCCTAAATGGTCGAGCGACCAGGCCAACGGGATGACGCCGGAGGTGCTCACGCGTCCGTAGGTCGGTTTGAGTCCAACGATGCCGCAGTAGCCTGCCGGCTGGCGAATCGAACCTCCAGTGTCGGAACCGATCGCGCCATAACAGAGTTGCGCTGCAACAGCCGCCGCAGAGCCGCCGGAAGAGCCGCCTGGGCTGTAATCGAGATTCCAAGGATTGTGAACCGGGCCGAAATAACTGATTGCAGAGCTGCCACCGTAGGCGAACTCATGCAGGTTGAGCTTGCCAAGGAACACCGCACCGGCAGCTTTCAAGCGGCGCACAATCTCTGCGTCCTCGGCGGGAACGCGGTCTTTGAATACGCCGCTGGCTGCGGTGGTGCGCACGCCAGCGGTATCTACCAGGTCTTTTAGCGCAATCGGGATCCCATGTAGCGGGCCTCTCCAACCGTCGTGCTGGATTTCTGCTTCCGCCTGACGAGCCTCAGCCAGTGCGGATTCGGCAGTGACAGTGATGAAGGAGTTCAGCTTCGAATTGAGCCGTTCTATGCGGTTCAAACACTCATGGGTCAGCTCGACCGGTGACACTTTCTTGCTGCGCACCAGTTGCGAGGCTTCGCTGAGCCCCAGCTGACTGACATTTAATCCCTGCTGCTTTTCCTGGGCGCCGGCATAAGCGTGAGCCGCGTGTTTGTCGATGTCCGCCATTAACATGCCGGCTGCTCCGGTTAAAGCGCTTTTTATGAACGTCCTGCGAGACCGTAAACTTTCTTCTGGTTCAATCATTGGCTGTAGATTGTCCCAGTGTCAGTGTGCGTAGAGTCGGAAAGTATTCAACACGCAACGCACAAACTGACCGATTGGCACGATAACGAATGGCTGAAGAATCCAACGATTGAAAAAATGGCCGAATGGCTCTGGAAAAAATTGGAATCTCAATGTTCTGGTCTTTGCGAGATCGTCGTGCACGAAACACCGACCGCTCGCTGCGTTTACCGCGGCGAACAAATGACGGGATCCAGATGCAGCCGCTCGCGGTGGCTATGGCACAGAAGCAGCTCGAGAAGCCGCTAAGATTGTATAGGCGATGGTTGCACCTCCATAACAAGACCATACTGGAAATCGAATCCCTCACCCGGCTTTATCGGTCGTGGCACGCCGGTATTTTCATCGAAAATTAGGCAACGCTGCGGCACCTCGATGTATTCTTTTACGTAACAAACAATGCGCATCGGCAACGCGCTTGCAGCCTCCGTTCTGCTCTGAAAATAACTGGGTAATCTTGGAAAATCGGGAATGTTGGGTAAAAGACCTTGCCGAACTAGCTCGGCTGCCAACAGCGTGAGCGAAGCCAATAGCAATGGACCGAGATCCTGTTCGCTCTTATCGGATAATGTCGCAACGAGGAGCTTCCGCGAGCCGTAGTAAACTCCTTCTTCATCGGCATATCGGATCAGCGCGTAATATTCGATTATATCATCCACGCAAGACAGAAGGCGGTCGGGACGTGAAATGCTGCGGTGTTTCCAAACGTCAGCAAAATTACAGATCACTTGGTACGCCCTGGACTGCGGCCAAAACGATTCCCTGTATGATCTGTTTGTTGCATATCCGGTATTGCCGTTGAGGTCATAAAAAACATGCTCTGGCAAGTCACGCAAAGCGCCTGCAATGGCGGCGGCATTCTTGGTGTCGGGGCGAAGACCCATTTCGCGATTTGAATAGTATGATGCGAAGTCCCGAAAGGCGGGAAGAACAACATGCAGAAAATGATCGTGCGCCGTGTGCCTCATTGTAGTCTTATGACGTCAAGCTGAGCCACCACCCCAAGAGTCGCAAGTGGCAGCTTGCCGAATCGGGCCCCTATGCATGAAACGGCTTCCCTCCAGTGAATTACCAAAGGCGAACGCGCATCGGTCACCGCTTCAGCGGTTTTTCCAGAGTTTGATGTCGAGTTCCGAAGGCGATTACGAGATCGGAATCGCGCGGGGCTCTGTGGCGGCAGTCTCTGACGCCTGCAGTGCGACGCCCAGAGAGCGCCGCTACAGGGGCTTAGTGTTTCGGCGCGGGGACGGTGCCGGTCTCGATTGCTTCCTTGCGCTGAGCGATTATTCGGTTGGCCGTTTCTTCGACCATCTGTTCCAGTAGCAGTCGCAGATGCGTGTTTGGCCGGTAATCTGCTGGCGCGATGTGTTTGACCCGATCGGCGTGGGCTGAGAGCTGGTAACATTTCCGGAATCCAACGCGCTGCGGATCGTCAGGATTGTAAACGGCGATCGCTTGACCGCCATTCTTCTTCATGACGGTAAAGCAGGGGACATCGGTCGGCCCGTCGCCGATGTAGATCATGTGCGGGAAGGGGATTGGTCGAATCTCCGCGTCCATGTGGTCGTTGACGTCCTGGGACATGTCGAGCAGGCCCTTGTTAATTCGAAAGAGGAACTGTGTCTTTTGCGTGTGGCTGATGACGCGCTTCGGGAAAGCGATCCGCCCTTCTTTGTCTTCGGCAAATTCGCAACCGAAAATGGCGCGCACATAAGGCTTCAATCGACTGCCATCGAGCAGCACCTTTAGTCCGGAGGAGATGATGTAGTGCTCGACGGTGATGCCGTTGGCGATCTGTTCTTCGGTGAGAAGATTATTTCGGAATTCCTCAAACATTTCCGGCAGGCCTTTGTAAAAACTTAATTTGCTGCCGAGCTTTTTTAGCTCCGCATTGGTCGGGCGATCCATGCCGAAGGTGTCGAGCATCACCTTCATGTACGCGAGCTCATTGTCGTAGCCATGTTCGCGCACCAGTTCAACGCAGCGTCGCCAGAAACTCTCGGCGTTTATCGCGAAAGCAGGAAAGATCACGTCCTCCTGCATGTAGCTCGGGCTGAGCGTCTGATCGTAATCGTAAACGATGGCGATAGTGTTTTGCGGAGTCATGGGCGGACCGGTGAATCGTTAAAATAGTTACATCGTTACATCGGCAAACGCTCAATCTCGTGAAACGCTTCGACGATTTTAACGCTCGGACGCTTTGCCGGAATTTTTCACTCGCGAGAGGAAATCCTCGAAGAGCGATTCGTAAACATGGCTGCGCTCCGGATGATATTGCACAGCGAGCCCGAACGGATACTTCTGCAGGCGAACTTGCTCAATGATGCCATCGTGCGCTGCCCAGGCTTCCGCTTCCAAATCGTCGCCCAACCGTTCGATTGCCTGGTGATGGGCGCTGTTGACTTTTGAAAAACGGTGCGACGCGCGATGCGCGCTGCGCAATGGCTGAACATCGCGATGACGTTGTTCCGGCAAATTGTGCCCTTTGATGTCGAGCTTTAATGTGCCGCCCAGAGCAACGTTGAATACTTGGAGACCTTTGCAGATAGCCAGAATCGGCAGTCCGCGTGACAGCGCCTCTTGCACCGCTTCAAATTCCCAGCGGTCGCGTTCTGGATCCATGTCTTTGCTCAGCACCGAAGGATCGGCAAATTTCTGGCGCAAAAATTCTGGCGAAATGTCGGACCCACCCGTGAGCAAAAGGCCGTCCATTTTCTCGAGGGGAACTCTTCGACGCAATGCGTTCCAGACTTTGATTTCAGGATGTTTGCCAAAAATGGGGCGAAACCATTTTGCGTCTCCGCGTCGGATCCAGGTAGCCAGGTTAGGCATCGTGGAATTTGCGACTGCTGGCAGTCGCTGTAAAGCGCGCGAGTTTATTGTAGAGGCGCGTGTCCTCACGCGCAGATTTGGCTGAGATTGCGACTGGGGACAGCCGCCTCTACACGCTACAATCCCATTAGCTCGCCCACGTATTTGACTGGCGGGCTACCAAAAGAGATCACCTGATCGTTGTATTTCTTGAGGTCGAATGACGCGCCGGCTTTCGTCTTTGCGCGCCCACGAAGATCGAGATGCTCGCTCACGCCGACGAAATAAGTGGAAAGCTGAGCCGAGGTGAGTCGCGCGCGTTTCCATTTCGCCACCGCTTCACCTTCCTGCTGAAAAGTTTCTTTCATCATCAAATCCATTGCCTCCTTCTCGGTCATGTTCCCAGCGTGAATGCTCTGATCAAGAATGGCGTTGGCGATGGCGCGCAATCGCATCTTCAACTGCTGCATCTTAACCTCGGGACCGCCGTAACCCTGTTCCGCCATCATTTGCTCGCAGTAAACCGCCCAGCCTTCGATGAATGTGCCGCTGCGAAAGATCGCCCGAACCAAAGTTGGTGCGCGGAATTCGTTGGCGTGAGCGAGCTGCAAATAATGGCCAGGCATTGCTTCGTGCACTGTCAAATCGCGAATTTCATAGTTGTTGTATTCACGAAAGAACGATTCTTTTCGCTCTTTCAACCAGTCTTTCGGCGTGGGCGCAACGGCGAAAAACGTTTTGCCGGTTTTGTCGAGCGGGCCAGGTGAATCGCAATAGGCTATGGCGACGCCGCGTTTGAATTCGGGCATTGCGATCACATCGAGCGGCGTGTCCGGGATGGCGACAAGCTTATGCGACTTCACGAAATCAGTCGCTTCGCCAACAACTTCTTTCGCGTAACCGACAACTGTTGCGTCGTCGGGATGTTGCTCAGCAAGTCTGTCCAGTACTGCAGCCGTCACTTTGTGTTTATCCGTGAGCGTTTTGTTATCAGCCTCCGGGAAATATTTTTCATAGAGGGGGAGCGCCGTTTCGTAGATGGCGGTTTGCGTTTCCTGTAAGTCGGCCTGCGCCCGCTTCATGATTTCTTCCATCGACAAGTCCGACGCGAGCGCGAAACGCAGCTTCTTTCGAAACTTCTCCGCGCCGATCCGAAAATCGCCGTCTGAACGCGGCAGCAGATCGTTCTGGAGCCATTTTTTGTAATCCTCCAGAGCAGCCGCGGTTTTTTCCTGCAACGGCGCCAATTCATTCTTCATTTGTGGCGTCCGGTCGACGAGCGGAGTGAGTCCTTCGCGCACGAGATTGATAGCGCCCTGCGTCTGCTCAATTGCTGTTTCAGTGTGAACGCGCGGTGGCTGCTGCAGATTGGCTTTTGCCTGCGCGATCACGCGCGGAATCGCTTCCATTCGCTGGCGCAAGTTCGGAATCCGCTTTTCCGGTGGCGCGAAATCCCGTGCAACCAACAGATAAAGGCTGTTGGCCAGGCTCTGCATGTAAACCAGCGGATTCCACTCCGCTTCCTTCAGCTCTTCAGCCTGGAAAATCTTGTAATCGATGTTCTCCTTCAGGATGCGAAAATCGACATTGTTCGCACCGGTGAGCTGCGATCCGTCAATGGCGCTTAGCTTGTCGCGGAACTCCTTTTGCGTTGCCAGTTCTTTCGCTCGCGCCTCGGACGAGTAATCGGTTAACTGGCCGTCAAACCGATGATCGCCGAGCTCGGTCGCATCCTCCGGATTGGCCTGCAAATACTGCTCGATGTAATCGTGCGCAGTTCTTTGAAACACATCGTCCTCCGGAGTCGCGAATGTGTTGAAGATCGACAGCGACAGCAAGACGCCAGCTGAAATGATGATTTTCATCCGATTTTAGCTCGGCGTGCCGCCGTGAAGAATCGGCTCTGTAGCAATCTCATCGAGCGTGAGTTGCTGTGTTTGGAGGTAAGTGCGGCCCTTGTAAAAGCAGGCGACAACGACAAACACCACCGCGGCGGCGAACATCAAAATCGTGAAGAACGTGAAGTATTGATAGTCGGTCAGCTTGCGTGTGCCGTCGGCGTTCAAGTCCCACGCGTTCACCTTGCCAACGAAGAATTCGCCGGAAGCTACTGTGAGAAGCCATAGCGCCATGACCGAGCTCTTCATCGAATTGGGCGACTGAGTATATGAAAACTCAAGGCCTGTGATCGAAACCATTGCTTCACCAAGCGTGAGAATGACGTAGGCGAGCAGTTGCCAATTTATGGTCGGCCTTAAACCGGCATCGATTTGTCCCTGTATCCAAACAATAACCATGAAGGACAAACCGGTGAGAAAAAGGCCGATCCCGATCTTGCGCAGTGGAGTAAGGGGAAAGACGCGGTTGATCGCAGGGTAAATGACGTAGTTCACCAACGGGATAAAAATCAGGATCAAGATCGGGTTCGCTGTCTGCACCTGGGCGGCGAGCAAGTCCATGCCGAACCAATGCAAATTCATTTTCTCAGCTTGCAAGGTCCATTCGACACCGTTGCTCATTCCCCAGAGTGCCCAGAAGACCAAAATGAAAACATAGACCATCGCGATTCGGGCGAGCGTGATGAGGCCCTCGCGGCTGAATGTTTCTCGCAAATAGCCAAGCCCCGCTGGCGGCACATGCACCATTTTTTTGCGACCGCCCCAGAAAAACAAAGTCGCGATCAACATCGCTATGCCCGGAATTCCAAATGCCCATCCAGGTCCATACTTGGGATTCGCAAGGAGCCATGGACAGAGGATAGAGGAGATGAAGGAACCAGCGTTAATCGAGAAATAGAACCAGCCAAACATCTTTGAAAGCAGATGCTTGTTCGATTCGCCAAATTGATCACCCACGTTGGCCGATACGCATGGTTTGATGCCGCCCGCGCCCAAACAAATCAGCGCCAGTCCTATTACGAGCATCGTTCGTTGTCCCACTGCAATTCCCCAGGAAGTGGCCATGCACGCGAGTGTGAGGTTGCCAAAGCAGTAAGCGATCGAAAGCGATAGGATAGTCCAATACTTGCCTAGCCAACCATCTGCGATGATCGCGCCGAGAATGGGAAGGAAATAGACGCCGAAAACAAAATAATGGGTGTACATGTACGCCTCGTTCGGGTTCATCGGCGCCAGCACCCCAGACTGATTCAAAATGTAATGCGCCATGAAGACGGTCAGGACCGACTTCATGCCGTAATATGAGAAGCGCTCGGCTGCTTCGTTGCCGATGATGTACGGCACGCCCGGCGGCATTGTGCTGATATTTAGTGGCGAGGTCGCGTATTTGTGTTTGGCCATATGATCTCCTTTGCCCTAACGAGGTTGGTGTGGAAAAAATTCGGCCGGCGTCGGCGAGGACACGGATTTTTCAGACTTCGCTTCGCTCGCTTCGGACCAAACTCCTTTTGCCGGATCGCTCTGTTCCCTTTGGACTTCCGGCATTTCGCCGAGGCGATGTTTTTCGCATGATGCACAAAACGGCAGCATGCCGATCGAGACAGCGACGATTATCTGCCGAAAGAGAACAGTCATTGCGCTGGCACAGTAATAGGCGGCTCGCCTGTCGTGCAAGACCAAACCAGTCCAATCTGGAGCCCGGACTTCTCGGCCGCGGGACGGATTCGCTGCGGCGAATGGTCTATGAGTCGGACGGGCTTTCGCCTGCTGAATTAGTCAGGCAACATGCCCGTACCCTGCACCGCTACAAATGATTGAAAGAAGCGGCCATCGGATTACTATCAGACGCGGTGGCTCGCACGGACAGACACAACGCTTGGAACGAAGTCTTCGCCCTCGTTCTGCTTTTCGTCGGCACATTGCTGTTTTTCGCGCTCATCTCCTTTACGCCAAAGGACGTGCCGTCCTGGATCTGGTTTAGCAACATCTCACCGGCGAATCACCCCGCGCAAAATTTCATCGGACCAGTCGGCGCGGTTGTCGCAGGGATTTGCTATCAATTAATCGGCGCGGGCGCGTACCTTTTGGCCGCAATTCTGCTCGGATTTGGCGCTGCGAAACTGTTTTACCCGGGCCTTCGCATGACGCCGCGATTGGCATGGATCATTCTTTTTATCATGTCGGGTGCGTGTTTGCTGCATGTGCAACCGTACCATTTGCGTGGCTGGCATACCGCGTTTAATATTCAAGGACCGGGCGGCTGGGTTGGCTATCGCTTCGCCGATGAACATCACGGTTTGCTCCGCAACGCTCTCGGCCAGGTCGGCTCGGTTATTCTCTTGATTGGAATCTATGCGACGACGCTGATTTTGGTGACTGGACTGCGTCCGATATATCTTATTCGCGAGACGGTTGCCGCCACCCGGCGCGCCAATGTAAGAGTGCAGGAATGGCGATTACGCCGCAGACTTCGCAGGTCCGATCTCAAGCAACAATTGGAGATCAGTGAAAAACAGCTCGCGAAACAGCGGCGATTACTCGAAAAACAGCTAAGAAAAAAAGGCAGGCCCATTCCGGAACCGGCGGGGCCGCTTGTTTCGCCGGACGAACTCGTAGATCGGCCGAAACCGAAGGTGGTCGATACAACTGCGTTGCCAAGTGAGCATCTGCCGGCTCGTCGAAAACCGTCTCTGGCCGAATTGCGCGTCAGCGAAGAGAAAGCGAAGCCGGCGCCGAGTCTGACAAGTCGCGCATGGAAATCCGAAAATTATGTGCTCCCCGGAGTAGATTTACTCGACGAACACAATTTGGAGGGGCGCGCCGCTGCCGATCCCGCGGAACTGGAACATGTCCAGCAAATCTTGATTGATACGCTGGCGCAGTTCGGCATAGCAGTGGCGCCGGGCGACATCACGAAAGGGCCGACTATTACGCGCTACGAAGTGTATCCAGCGAAGGGCGTTCGCGTGGACAAGATCGTGAGCTTGGAGCGTGACCTTGCTCGAGCGACGCGCGCAGAGCGCATTAACATTCTCGCGCCCATTCCCGGAAAAGACACTGTCGGCATAGAGCTTGCGAACACTCGAAAAGTGACGGTGAAACTGCGCGAACTCTTGCAATCGCCCGACTGGGAGGCAGCGAAAGGACATGCAAAAATTCCGCTTGCGCTGGGCAAGGACGTTTACGGGAAAGCCATCATCACCGACCTAGCGCAAATGCCCCATCTGCTGGTGGCGGGAACGACTGGGAGCGGCAAAAGCGTTTGTATCAACGCGCTAATCGCCAGCATGCTTTTCCGGTTTACGCCGGAAGAACTGCGCTTCATCATGATCGATCCGAAAGTGGTGGAGATGCAGTCTTATGATTCGCTGCCGCATCTTGCCTTCCCGATCGTAACCGATCCAAAGAAAGTGCTGCTTGCTCTGCGCTGGTTGATTGATGAGATGGAGCGGCGCTACAAGATTTTTGCCCGCGTTGGCGTACGTAACATCGTCGGTTTCAACGCACGTCCGGTTAAAAAGAAAGATGGAGAGCTTGATGACGAGCCTGTAGAGGCAGGCGTGTCGCCTGCAAAGTTTGCGAACGCAGCAGCCGGCACGGCTGCCACCACAGAGGTTCAAATTCCTGACAAGATTTCCTATATCGTGGTCGTCATCGACGAGCTGGCCGATTTAATGCAGACCTCGCCAGCCGACGTTGAGACCGCGATCGCGCGCATCACGCAAATGGCTCGCGCGGCTGGCATTCATCTGATTGTCGCGACGCAAACGCCGCGCGCGGATGTCGTCACCGGCGTAATCAAGGCGAATATTCCCAGCCGTATTGCATTCCAAGTAGCGTCCAAGGTCGACAGTCGTGTGATTCTCGACGAAAACGGTGCCGACCGTTTACTCGGGCAGGGGGACATGCTCTATCTCCCGCCAAGCGCTTCACGCCTCATTCGTGCGCAAGGCGTTCTCGTAACCGACGATGAAATTCACCGTCTGGTTGAATTTGTTGCGGCCCAAAGCACCCCTGCCTTTGACCCGACGATGCATGAGAAGCTTCAATCTCCCGTGACGCCGGAGGAAGAAGTGACAGACGAAGACGAGGAGCTGGTCGAAAAATGTCTCGAGATCATTCGACAGGAAAAACGCGCTTCCACTTCTTTGCTTCAGCGCCGGTTGCGACTTGGTTACACGCGCGCTGCGCGCATCGTTGATATTCTGGAGCAGCGCGGTATTTTGGGTCCCGGCGAAGGCGCCAAACCACGCGAGATTCTGGTCGATCTCGATGCCGCCGTTTAGCCTGCATTTCGTGCGATGACAATCGAGGGTCTTGGGAAAAAATTTCAGGAGGCGAGGCGAGCGAGAAATCTTACGCTCGATGAAGCAGCTCGGATGACCAAGATTCGTTCGGCTCGACTGGCGGAAATTGAGGCGGACGATTTTTCGCAGTTTCCAAGCCTGGCGTACGCAAAAGGTTTCTTGGTGATCTACGGAAAATTTTTGGATGTCGATGTGACGCCGTATCTCGACGCTTTTGAAGATTCTGAACGCGTCACAGTCGATGGCTACTCGTACCTTCAGGACCGTCCTCCTCTCAAGCCAGTCAGCGCTCCGGTCGTTCAACGTCGCGCGAGCCGTTCCAGCGGCGATCGCGTCTCGCCGATGCCGCTCATTTTTGGCATCGTGGTGTTGATAATCGGCTTTTCGGTAATGAAATTAGTTCTCAATGTGCAGCGGCTCGCGCCGGGGCACGCGCAGTCCACTGCACAAGTTTCGCCAAGCCCTTCCTCGCTCCCGACCTCTGCGACTGCCTCTCCGGCGACGACTGAAACGCCTGCGAAGAGTGTGGCATCTGCGCCAACGATTGCACCGTCCGTGTCGCCCGCACCAACGATCGTGCAAAAAGCGGTTGCGGCGGCGTCGGCAGCGCCAAGTGAGCCGGAAGTGCGTCGAGCCAAGCCTGTGCGTCGAGAGGACCTCACAAAGGCACAGGCGGAATCGAATTCTTTGCCAGCGGAATCAAGCGCGCCAAATCACGTCACTGTTCGTGCACTAAAACGAACTTACGTTAAGGTCACCGTCGGCGAAGGAACTGAAAATCCCGCGTTTGAACGCTGGATTTCCCCGGCCGACGGCCCTGTGGAATTCCGCGCTAAGCATGTCTCGATTCGTGTTCTCGATCACGACGCGGTTGAGATTACGAAAAATGGCAAGCCGCTGGAGGCGGGCGACGAAGCGGTAACAGTCGATTAGCGCCTCATGAATTCGCCCGCTGTAGTGGCAGCCGTGTCGGCTGCTGGCGGAGACTTGGCCATGCCAAGCGCGAGTTCCCGCGTGAGAGATAAAGAGCCAATGACCCGCCTTTGCCAGGCTTCGGCTCGGCGCGCACGCCTTCCGCTCCAGGTTGCCATGATCAGCCTCGGCTGTGCCAAGAACCTCGTCGATGCGGAGATCATGCTCGGCAGTGTTCTCAAATGTGGAATGAAAGTTACCTCGCGCGCAGAAGATGCCGACGTTCTGGTAGTAAACACATGCGCATTCATCGATTCAGCCAAAGAAGAATCGATCGAAGCCATTCTGGAGGCGCATCAGCAGTGCGGCCTAAAGAGGCGACCGAATCAAAAACTGATCGTGAGCGGCTGTATGTCACAAAGGTTCGCGAATGAATTGCGCCAATCCCTTCCTGAGGTAGACGCGTTCATCGGACTGGACCAAGTCGGTCAGCTTGGAGAAATCATTGAGCGAGTTGTAGCCGGGATCGGTGATCCCGGCTGGTTCGAGACCAGCATTAGTGCGTCTGCCACACCGATGCTGTCTACAACTTTGTTACACAGCGGCCAACTTACATTCCCGATTACGACACACCGCGCTTCAGGCTTACCCCAGCACATTCCGCTTACGTAAAGATTGCCGAAGGCTGCAATCATCCATGCAGTTTTTGCGTGATTCCGCAAATGCGGGGAAGACACCGTAGCCGGTCTCCCCAATCGGTTCTTGCGGAAATTCGGGGACTCGTCAGTGAAGGCGTCCGCGAAATCAATTTGATCAGCCAGGATACGACGTATTACGGGATGGATTTGTGGAGGCAGAAGGCAGGACCGCGTCAGCCGCTTGACTCGGCGCGAGGACCGACCCTTGCTGAATTGCTTCGTGAGATTCAAAAGATCGACGGCGAATTCTGGGTGCGCCTGCTTTATACGCACCCCGCGCATTGGAGTGATGAATTAATTGAGACGATCGCAGAATGCGACAAGGTCGCGCGTTACATCGATATTCCGTTGCAGCACATCGAGGACTCTGTGTTGGGACGCATGCGGCGAGAAACAGCGCGCTCACACATCGAGAATTTGATCGATAAATTGCGCGCCGGAATTCGTGGGGTTGCCTTGCGCACGACTTTCATCGTCGGATTTCCTGGAGAAACAGAAGCGGAGTTTGAGACTCTGGTCGATTTTATTCTGCGGACTCGATTCGAACGGCTCGGGATATTCAAATATTCACAGGAGGAGGGCTCGCGTGCGGCGAAAATGCCGAACCAAATCACCGCGAAGGTCAAAAACGCACGCTACCGGACGGCCATGTCGATCCAGCAACAGACCGCCTATGAAATAGCCCGCGAAAAAGTTGGAAGCGAGCTGAAATTATTGATTGATCAGCCGTATATCGCCCGTACCGAAGCGGACGCGCCTGATGTCGACGCCTGCGTGGTTTTATCTAAGGCGGCACCGGTTGGCGAATTCGTTTGGCGCAGGATCACTGAAAGCCGCGGATACGATCTTCTGGCCTAAAAACCGATCGTTTCAAAAAGGCAGATTTTTTTGGCAGAAACGAACTTAGCAGATGACAGCGGCCCGTTTTTCGA
>QHNJ01000326.1 GCA_003218395.1 Verrucomicrobiota bacterium | reverse complement strand
TGACGATATCGCCGCCGCTGCGGACGCCGCTGTCAAGAATCACAGTCGCTTTACTACCGACGGCATCGACGACTTCCGGCAAAGCTTCCAGGGCGGCGCGATTGAAATCGAGAATTCTGCCGCCGTGATTAGACACGACAACCGCATCCGCGCCGGCGTTTACCGCCACACGCGCGTCCTCGGCTCCCATGATGCCTTTCACCACCACGGGCAGAGAAACCTGCTGTTTCATCCACTCGATGTCCTTCGGCGAAGCCGTGTGCCCTTTTCTCGGCTTGCCGTCCTTGGTTGACAACGGCACTTGGTCGCCGATTTTCACCGGGCGAACCGTATCCATCGTAATACCGACCGCAGCGAAGCCGAGGTCTTGGGACAGCTTCGCGTACTGCGACACTTCTTCTCTGCCGCGGTTCATGTAAGCCATCAAGACCAGCGGTGATTGAGTCGCATCGCGCCAACCCTGCGGATTGAGCTTGGCAGCCTGGCTGACGAACATCATCGACCGAGATATCCGGGTCCGTGACGTCATGAAAAATCCGCTGGCGAAAAAGATATTTTTGAAACGACCGCGGATTTCTATAAAAGGTTGCTTTGGTCTCCGCGCCGCCGTTGAAGTGGTGCCACGCCTCGGCCGGCATCTGCTCACGCGCAATGGCCCGCAGATCCCGAAGCCCCATCTGCTCCAAAGGTTTTTCCGACATGATATTTTAGTTAGGCGAAGTAACTTCCCACCAGTTGTTGTCAGGATCGCTTACCAGGAACGACGACACGGATCCGTTGGTTTGCACGTCGCTCAGCTCGGAGACGCCAAGCTCCGCTTGTGACCGTTGTAACCAATCATGCGCGTTCGCTACTTCGTCTTGAGAGCCGACAGTGATCGTGAAGCGAAAGTTAGGCGAGAACCGTTTGAAATCCTGCCGGATCGCGCAAACCACGTAACACTTGGTATTCGGATGCTTGATATAAAAGACGTTTGGGTTGGCCTGGTGCGCTTCGAGCCCGAGGGTTTCCGTGTAGAACTTTCGAGAGGCTTCCATGTCTGCGCACGCTAATGTTCCATGGGTAAAAGCGTGCGGAACATAACCCCGGCCAGGGAACCGCTCCGCCGGATAGGTCGTCGTCCAGTGCGGCGCATACACACCGCCGGCTTTCTGCGCCATCGACGCCTTGCGCAAAGCCGCCGTGTAGCATTCGATCTCCCAACCATTCGTGCCCGGCTCGAGAAAATAAAGTGAATAGGAGCCGTGATTAAAGAGCGGCTTGGCAATCTGCTTGATGCCATACTTTTCCTTGTTCTTGCTCATGTACTCGTATGCCGCATCCACTTCTTCATTAGTCTCAACACGCACGCCCCAGTGGTTATGCATCTGCTTCACCGCCGCCTCGCCGCCGCTTTCGTGCACATAAAGCACCCAGTCGGTGTTCGGATGTTTCAGTTTCACCTCGCCGGGCTGCTCGCCGATTTTTTGGAAGGCCAACAAATCGGTAAGCACCGGCACGGACTCGTTCAAGCTACAGCATTCCATATGAGTCGCTGAAAGCGCAATTGGTTTAATCATGAATGGTACTCCTCTTATTTCAGTTCTCTCGCCTGCAGAA
>QHNJ01000324.1 GCA_003218395.1 Verrucomicrobiota bacterium | reverse complement strand
GTTCTGATCGAGTTTTATGTTCTCGATTTTACTCCCACATGAATCAAGGAATTATCGTCCAGTCGGGACGACTACGCCAAATTCCAGGAGGTGGACACGGAAGTTATTGGGATCAGCGCCAATGTGGCTTTTTCGCAGAAAGCTTTTGCCGATTTTCTCAAGCTCACTTTTCCTCTCGTCAGCGATTATCCCGATCTCCAGACGATTGATGCCTATGGGGTACTCGATCGGGAGCGACGCTTGGCTCAGCGATCGTATTTCATCGTGGATAAGCAAGGTGTCATCCGTTATAAGAATGTCCTGGGAAGAGGGCAGCCATTGGTTACCAACGACGCTCTCGTGGCGGAGATCAAGAAGATCCGGTAATGGAACCAAGCGGGCAGCCAAGTGTTGCCAATCGCTCAATACTGACCGGCCTTTGGCGGCGACGTGTAAGTGGTTTCACTGACAGTGACGCGCCGCTGGTCCCCACCGACATGAGCAGTTGGGAATAATTTGGAATCGGTTACGATTTTACCATAAGGCTTGATACCGGATGCTAACAACGCTCCCTGGTAACTAACCGCTATCAAATAAGGAGGAGGACTTCGCATGCTCGCCAAACATCCTGACCCTACCGTCGATCACGTTTTGAAAACCTGGGCGCCGCGCATGATCGTTCAGGGAATCGATTACAACGACTTCATGACCACCAGCACGCGCATCCGAACCTGGGACGACTGGTGCCGCGAGTGGTGCGCTACGGCGGCCGGCCACGAAGAGTTCGCGCGCGAGAACGAGGCGAAGGGCAATCGGCAGAGCGCGACCGAGGCGTATTTTCTGGCATCGATGGCTTATCACTTCGCCTGCAACAACTTTCCTCATGATCTGGAGCAGTATATTCCAGCAGCCAAAAAGCGCGTCGAGTGCTATGCCAGGGCGGCGCCTTATCTCGATCCGCCTGCCGAGCGCCATGAAGTGCCATTCGAAAATTTTCGGATGGCGGCTTATCTCCGGGTGCCGCTGGGAATCAAGCGGCCGCCGGTCGTGGTGATCATCTCCGGGCTCGAATCGACCAAGGAAGAAGCGCGAACAATGGAGGACGGGCTCTTGCGCCGCGCCCTGGCGACTTTCACTTTCGACGGTCCCGGGCAGGGCGAGAGCTGGTTTCAGGGCGGCATGATCGTCGAATTTGAGCGCGCGACTTCGGCCGTGATCGACTACCTGGAAAAAATATCTCAAGTCGACGCGAATCGGCTCGGCGTTTTTGGGCCGAGCCTGGGTGGATATCTCGCGCCCCGCTCGGCGGCGTGCGATGACAGGATCAAAGCCTGCACCTTCGCGGGAGGGATGTACGATCGCTCGCGGGTGAGGGATCGTTTGGACGATCCTTTCGAATTCGCCCGCATATCACACATCTGGAAGGTCTACGACAAACAGAAGCTGGTCGAGCTACACAGCCGCTGCACACTCGAAGGGTTAGCGCCGAAAATCCGTTGCCCGCTTTTAGTTGTTCACGGCACCAAGGACTTCGTGCCGGTGGAGCAAGCGAAAAGAACCCACGACGAGGCCTCGGGCCCGAAGGAGTGGGTCTTACTCGAAGGCGGCAATCACGTCTGCAACAACATGCCGTTTCGCTACCGTCCG
>QHNJ01000069.1 GCA_003218395.1 Verrucomicrobiota bacterium | reverse complement strand
CTGGTATGGACCCGCGCCTCAATCAAAGCGGGCCCACGCTGATCGTTCTCGCTGAGCACAAGGCGCCGGTTTATGCGAAGACGGGGCTCAGCCTGGTCACGAGTAAAATGCGGCGGCCGCCGGCGGACGTTCTTGATGCACGAATTCATCACGCCAATTTGCTGAACTCGATCCTTGCCAAAATTGAGGCGAACAACGCTGGCGCCGACGACGCGCTCATGCTCGACACGCGCGGCTTTGTCGCTGAAACGAACGCGACACACGTTTTCATTGTGCAGAAAGGCGAGCTGGCTACGAGCCGCGTGGTGGCCTGCCCGGAAGGGATCACCCGCGCAACGGTGATCGAGATTTGTGCTGCCGAGAAAATCCTGTGCACCGAAACCGATCTACTCCTCCATAACGTCTACGGCGCCGACGAGATGTTTTGCACTGGAACGATGGGCGAGCTCGCCGCCGTCACGAACGTGGACAACCGCGTCATTGGCGATGGCAGGGTTGGTCCGATAACAAAACAAATAAGCGATCTTTACGCGCAGCGCACTGCGAGCGAAGGGATTCAGGTCGTCTGATTGCCCTGCTCCCTACCGATAACGATAGCGGAGCTGTGCAATAAAGAGTTGATCACCGACTTTCTTGTAAACAATTCGATGCTCAGAAGTGATCCGCCGGGACCAATATCCTTGAAACGCATGCTTTAGCGGCTCGGGTTTGCCAATTCCTGAGTAAGGATCCCGTATGATCTCCTTGATCAGTAGATTAATCCGCGAAAGGGTTGCGGGGTCGCTTCGCTGCCAATACAGGTAATCTTCCCAGGCTTGTGGCGCGAAGACCAGATTCACGCCTAGAGCTTCAACTTGCGTTTGAGGCCCTTGCCGCGTTCCAGCGCATCCACTGCTTCGATCAGACGCTTCGCGTTTGCCGGCGAGCGGAGCAAGTGCGCCGTTTCCTGAAGCGACTCATACTCCTCAAGGGAGAGCATCACCACCACTTGATCCCGGTTCTTGGTAATAACAATAGGCGCATGGTCTTCGCAGACGCGGTTGATCGTGCTGGCCAGATTTTCTCGAGCGGCGGTATAGGTGAGAGACTTCATCTGGACAGGATACTGTCCATACTGCGTCGACGCAAGAGCGCGCACGCAGGCTATCGCCCGGGGCCCCAGGTTTTCTTTTCGAAGGAAGCCCGCCCGGATCCTTTTTCGAATGCCTCGAAGTGCTCCGGGTTCTGTTCGTAATATTTCTGATGATAAGCCTCGGCCGGATAAAATTTCATCGCGGGCAGAATTTCGGTAACGATCGATTTGTCGAATTTTCCCGAGAGCGCGAGCTTCTCCTTTGAAGCCTCCGCAATCTTTCTTTCCTCAGAGTTGTTGTAAAAGATCGCGGCGCGATAACTTGGTCCGATGTCGGTGAATTGGCCGTCGGCTTGCGTGGGATCGATTTGCCGCCAGTAGATGTCGAGCAACTGATCGTAAGAGATTCTTGTGGGGTCGTATGTGATTTCGATCGATTCGCGGTAGCCAGTTTTTTCGGAGGAGACGAGTTGGTACGTAGGATTCGGTTCCGTCCCGCCAGAATAACCAACGACGGTTTTGATCACGCCTTTGGCCTTGTCGAACGCGGGTTGGATGCACCAAAAACAACCGCCGGCGAAGACTGTAGTCTTCGTTGGTGGAGAAGACGAATTTTGGCCGTAGATAGGATCAACAAAAAGCGCAACCGCAGCGCTAAAGAGCAGGACGAAAACAAGGAGTCTTTTCATAATTGTCGATCTTAGACAACGCTGGGAGCGGTTTGTTCCGACTTTTCGACTTGTAAGTATTCGACCAGACTGCCATAAAGGTAGGTCTTTCAACCAACTGGAGATCAGAAGATGGATAAAACAGCCGCAACTATCTGCGCGCGTGGTTGAATCAGCTCGCTGCAGGCAAAATCCTTCTCCGCTAGTCACGCTAAAATCGTTGATTGATCGGCTCGATCCGGAGAAAATCTTCGGACGCAAAGCGCCGTTACATATTGACCTTGGCTGCGGCGACGGCTCGTTTATTTGCGCGCTGGCGCAGCGCATGCCCGAGAAGAGTTTTCTCGGGATCGAGCGGTTACTCGGTAGAATCCGCATCGCGGCGCGCAAGGCAGCCAACATTGGCAATGTGCGCCTGCTGCGGATGGAAAGTTCCTATGCTGTCCGTTATCTGTTGCCGGCGGGCTCGGTGGAAAAGTTTTATCTCCTGTTCCCCGATCCATGGCCAAAACGGCGTCACTGGCGGCACCGGATCGTCACGGAAGATTTTTTGGGCGCAATCAGTCAGGCGCTGGTCGGAAATGGAACCTTCCGCATCGCGACCGACGACCCTGATTACTTTGAAAGGATTAAAGAGACCGCGCAGGCAAGTCCTCATTTTGCGGTGGTCGAACCTGCCGACGCGTTACTCGCAACATCTGTCGGAGTCGATCTCCCGCTGACAAAATTTGAGAGAACATTTCGCGCGCAAGACGTGCCGATTCACTGGCTCGAGCTGCGAAAAGTTTCACGTGTGAGATAGCTTTGCGCTTCCCAACCAGTGTCGGCAAAGCGCAGTGTCACTGCGCCGGTCTCATCCTGGCGAAAGAGTTTGATGCCGCGCGCTTGCACATCCTCTGCCCATTTGTCGTCAATCCGTTCGTAGTCAGGAAAATCGCGCGAGGTGGCGATGACTAAGCGCGGCTGCACAGCATCAAGAAATGGCCCGGAGCCGGAATTCCCGGAATGATGCTGGCCCTTGATCCAGACGTCGCTGTGCAAATCTGCGTTCCTATGAAGCAACTGATCTTCCGTTTTGATTCCGCTGTCCGACGTTAACAAGACGCGTGCTCCGGATGAGAGAACAAGCTGCAACACGCATGCCTGATCGTCAGCGATAGAAGCGCTGAAGCTTTGAGGCGGAAAAAGAACATGCGCGGTGACTTTGCGTGATAAGCGGAAACTGTCTCCCGTTGCCAAATCGGTCGGCTTGATTCCGCGTTCTCGAAATAGACGCTGCAATCGTTGATGAATAGTTGAACGATCCGGCGCCGGATTGTCGATTAAACGAACACGAGGAAAATCGCGCAGCAATTCCGCCGCACCCCCGATATGGAGCGAGTCGCCGTGAGTGAGCAACAAACCATTGAGTCGGTTCACGCCAGCCCAGTGCAAATACTCGCGAACCACACTCTCATAACTTCGCTCGCTCCCGCAATCGAAAAGCCAATCCGCGCCCCCTGTCCGCAAGTGAACAGCCGCGCCCGCGCCGAGATCCAAGACTGTGATCTTTGCGGCCAGGTTTTCGGGCCAATGGAGCTGTTCGACGTAAAAGTGTCCGCCGGGGATTTGCGCGAAAAGCTGCACGATCCCCAAGACAAGCTGTGCCAAAAGCCAGTTGGCATTATTGAAGATTACGGCGAGCCACGTCAGCAATGGCGTCGAGAGAAGCGAGAGCAACGCGATGGCGAGAATAAAGAAGGCAATCGGAACAACCACCAAATTCGCGAACAATGAGATTGGAGTGACGATATGAAAATACCAGAGGATGAATGGCAACGAACCAATCCAGGCTGCGAGCGAAACGGAAGCTCCACGGCAGAGCCATTCGAACCCAACATGCATCAAACGACGCGGACCGCGCAGCAAACTACGTGGCAGGAAAGGATCGGGTGCGCGCCAGCGCTGCAAAAATCCAAAAAGAGGATTAGCAAACAGTATGATTGCGCTCACCACTGCGAATGAGAGCTGAAAGCCGGTTGAGAAAAGTTCATTGGTATTCCAGCAGAGAAGAAAGAAGGCCGCCGCTGCGAGACTGTTGAGCACAAAAACCTTTCGGTCGAAAAAGAAGCCGCCTAGCAGAATCGAGCTCATTACTGCGGCCCGCACACTCGAGACGTGCAGCCCGGTGACCGCCGCGTAAAAGAAAAGCGAGGGGATAATGAGCGCAGTCGCCCATTTGCGCGACAGTCGCGCGACCATGGCCAGCATCCACAAGAGTGCCGCGACAATTCCTACATGCAGACCAGCGACAGCGAAAAGATGAAGCGTGCCGGTTTGTTGGAACGGTTCCTCGATGTCTTCAGGTGTTTGGTGCCTGAGTCCAAGCACGATTCCGCTGAGAAAATCTTGCACCTCGGGCGCGTTCTCTAACCCTCGGCAGAGCGCATTCTGCATCCAGACGCGCGATTTTTGTGCCGCATACAAAATCGGGTTTCCACCGCCGTGTCGAATCAGCGTGCCATCTTCCGGATAACGAACAAACAGCATGCGACAAACGTCCCGCCGCGCAAGATAGGAGCGCATATCGAATTCGCCCGGATTTCGCGGCGGCGCGATGACTTCCGCAGTTCCGAAAAGCCGCAATGCATCGCCAAATTCCGGGGTTCCGCGCCAGCGGACCCGCCACACCGCGTGTGTCAGTTGTTTCCTGCTTTCGAGTTCAATCGACTCGAGCCTAAGCAGAAACGTCGCGAATCCATTGGGCGCGATTTTCGGCTCGCTGATCACAGACCCGGTCGCCGCGACGACGCGTGGCCTGTTGCCAAGCTCAGCAGCAAGCTGCTCGCCTTCGGTCTCGCTGGTTCGCAAACTGTGCAGCAGGAAAAAACCAACTCCGACGATTGCATAGGTCGCGATCAGGTTTGGCCAACGCAAGAGAACGACGGCGCAGACCACGACGGCAATTGCCGTTCCGAGAAGGGCGGAAGGAGAGAATGGAAAGAAATTCGCTAAGATTATTCCTGTTGCAGCCATGAGCGCCAAGCCGACGAATGGCTGACGCGGTGCATTCAAAGAATTCATCGCTCCGCTTTTCGTTCATTTCGCGGCGACAGCGCAAGTTCTTCCGACGAGCACCGGCTGAGCTAAGCTCGGGGAGCTGGCACGAGTAACACCGGGCGCCTGCTGTGTTTGAGGACTCCTTTGGTCGCGCTTCCCACGAGCAAGTTGTACATCGCGCCATGCCCGTGCGTGCCCATCACAATCAGATCGGCGTTGAGAACATCCGCCTGATTCAAAATTTCTTCTGCGACCGCTCCCGTTGGCTCATGCAATGTGACCTTGACGCCGCATTGAGCGATTCCTCTTTGCCATTGAGTGAGCTTCGATCTCTGATCTTCATCTTCCGGAATTGGCTTCCGCATTGGATCAAACGCCGGAACCGGCACACCCGACATCGGCGCCAGTTCGGGCATCCCCGCCAAGCCATAGCCAAGTGCACCCGGCGCTGCGGCCGCGCTGAGTTCTTTCACGTGAACGAGATGAATCTCCGCGTCCAAGCCTGTGGCCAGCTGGCACGCTTGGTCGATCACTCGCGGCGTTGCATCCGAGAAATCGATCGGGACAAGGATGCGTTTCATGTTCGGAATCCAGTTTAGATGGCGCGGGAACGAGTCTCAAGATCGGTAGGGGCGATTGACCTCGATCACCCGACGTGATCTCCGGATTAAATTTCTGCCTGCACTCCAACCGGAAATGAGATGCAGATCATGCGCTCACGCCATATTTTCCTTCGTGCACGATCTTTTCGAGGAAAAAGATGTCGGCCTTGAGAGCGTAAACAGCGCCGCGCCGCTTGCCACGCGCATGCGCCCGCGCTCACTCGGCGAATTCGTCGGCCAGGAGCACATTCTGGCGCCGGCCGAAATAACCCATGCAAAATTCATTCGAATCAGCGGCGTGGAAAGCAATGTTGGCGAAATGCGTCGTGTCATTGCTGGCGCGACCAATCGCCTGCGCACTTCGCGCCAAAACACGATCCTGTTCATCGACGAGATCCATCATTTCAATAAAGCGCAGCAGGACATTCTTCTGCCCGACGTCGAAAGCGGAAATCTGCGGCTCATCGGCGCGACGACTTACAATCCGTTCTTTTACGTGAACAGTGCGCTCGTTTCGCGCTCACAGGTCTTTCAGCTCGAACCGCTCCGTGTCGAGCAACTGGAACAGTTGATCGACCGCGCGTTGACGGACAAAGAACGCGGACTTGGAAACTACAACGTTAAGATCGACAAGAACGCCCGTCGTCATCTTGCGAAGCTAAGCGACGGCGACGCGCGCAAATGTCTAAACGCGCTCGAGATCGGCGTGCTCACGACTCCGCCTTCTGGCAAAAACGGAACCATCCATTTCACGCTCGCGGTTGCCGAGGAAAGCATTCAGCAAAAAGCGGTCGTTTACGATCGCGCAGGCGATGCGCACTACGATACGATCAGTGCGTTTATCAAAAGCATGCGCGCGTCCGATGAAAAGGGAGCCATGTACTGGCTCGCGAAAATGCTGCATGCTGGCGAAGATTTCCGTTTCATTGCACGGCGCATCATCATTTTCGCGAGCGAAGATATAGGTCTCGCTGATCCCGAAGCACTCCCCCTGGCGATCGCGACGCAACAAGCCGTCGAATTTGTGGGCCTGCCCGAAGCGCGAATTCCTCTCGCGCACGCCACCGCCTACATGTGTCGCGCGCCTAAAAGCCGCGAAGCTTACGACGCGCTAAACGTCGCGACTGAAAAGATCGAGATGGAACAAACCCAGCGCGTCCCAGAGCGCCTCAAGAACAAACATTTCCCAGTAAATCCAGAATGATAACTCGCGACGATTACGAGGGAATCTGTAGAGGCAGCCGTGTCGGCTGCGAGTTTCCGGTGGCGATGCCGCAAGCGTGTAGGCCTTCCGCCGCGGCGGAGGCCGAGCCTTTATCGTTTTTGTCTTGACAGGCAGGCGAGATTTTTTGCAGGATTTCTACAAACCAAGATCTGGAATCTGGCGGAGACGCTTTTTCGCCTGGGGAGCATCCCCACCTCTTTCAGACCTCAAATCCGCAGGTTAAAACCAGCCAGGCAAAAGGAGAAATCAAATGAAAATCAAATTCGGTCTCATCATAGCCGGCATTGCCTTCTTCGGGCTCTCGCACCTCACTCACGCGCAGTGTCCACAGATTTGCGACGATGACTTCCACAACACAGCGCTGGGGACGGGAGCACTCCCCTTCGACACGGATTCTGGAATGTGGCGATTGGCTCGGGGGCTTTAACTGAAAATACCAGCGGAACTGAAAATACGGCCGTCGGCTATGGAGCCTTATTTGAAAACACCAGTGGCAATAATAA
>QHNJ01000048.1 GCA_003218395.1 Verrucomicrobiota bacterium | reverse complement strand
CAACTCGCCGCGCGCCAGCAACGGCTTGAGCATGTTCGATGCATCGACCGAACCTTCCGCCGCACCAGCGCCGACAATCGTGTGCAACTCGTCGATGAACAAGATAATCTGGCCCTGCGAATCGGTCACTTCCTTCAAGAACGCTTTCAGTCGATCCTCGAATTCGCCTCGGAATTTCGCGCCAGCGACCATCGCGCCGATGTCCATGGCGATGACGCGTTTTTGTTTTAGTGAATCGGGCACGTCGCCGCTGATGATGCGTCGTGCAAGACCTTCCACGATCGCTGTTTTGCCAACGCCGGGATCGCCGATGAGCACCGGATTATTTTTGGTTCGGCGCGACAGCACCTGCATGATGCGCCGGATTTCGTTGTCGCGCCCGATTACCGGATCAATCTTGCCGCGCCGCGCCAGTTCGGTCAGATCGCGTCCGTATTTTTCGAGTGCCTGATATTTACCTTCGGGGTTTTGATCGGTCACGCGCTGCGAACCGCGCACCTGCTGAAGCGCCTGCATCAGCTTGTCCCGCGTGACGCCGAAGTCTTTCAACAATTTCGCCGCGGGAACATTGGCGCCGGGGAGCGCGAGCAGGTAATGCTCAGCACTCGTATACTGGTCCTTCAACTTCGACATCTCCTTTTCCGCGCCATCCAGCACGCTGCGCAGTTCGTTCGCCAATCGCAGATCGACAGCCGTGCCGTGCACCTTCGGACGGCGATCGAGCTCCGAACGCAAGCCGTCACGCAATTGATTCGCGTTGACTCCAATTTTTTCGAGCAGAGGCCGTGCTATTCCGTCGGCTTGATCAAGGAGAGCAGAAAGAAAATGCTCGTTCGTGATTTCCTGGTGATTGGATTGCGAAGCGAGATCCTGCGCCGCTTGCAGCGCTTCCTGCATTTTTTGCGTGAATTTGTCGATGCGCATAAGCCAAGATAATGAACGTGGCGGCGTGGGCAATTCGTATGGTTGGGTAGCGCACGCGTCTTGCGGGTTGGTTTCGGCGTCCCGCCGGAACAAGCTTTTCTCGAGCGATGCATCAGTTTACCGAATGCACGACCACAAAAGCTTCGCGAACGCGAGACGCGAGGCCTACCCATTGCAGCTTCAGCGCTCCCCGCTTATGAGTCTTGGCGATGAGCGCGGAAGAAAAATGGATCGGACATAGAGCGCTGGCGCTTTTGCGGCCGGGCGCTTTCCGCCGTTATATCATCGGCTCGGCGATTTCCGACACCGGCACCTGGATGCAGGTCATGGCGCAGGGATGGGTCATGAGTACGCTGACGAACAAGGCGATTCTCCTGGGGATGGCCAATTTCGCGGCCGGTCTTCCAACTCTCGCCCTCACCATGGTCGGAGGTTCCGCGGCCGATCGATTTGATAAGCGAAAAATTCTGATTGCAACACAGATTGCACAAATCGCATTCGCGATCGCGCTGGGTTGGCTGGTTCTCATCAACCGGATCCAAATCTGGCATATCATTTTCTTTGCAGCGCTGCTCGGCATTTCGATTGCATTTGAGATGCCTGCAATTTCCGCCCTTGTGCCCGAGCTTGTGCGCCGGGATGAGATTGCGGCAGCGGTGGCGATGGATCGCTCCGTTTTTCACGGCTCGCGTCTGGTTGGTCCGTCACTCGCCGGTTTATTTGTCGGTTGGTGGGGTGCGGCGTCTGCTTTCTTTGCGAACGCTTTTTCGTTTTTGGCGTTGATCGTGGCGCTTATCTCGCTGCCGAAAAGGATAAAGGGCACGCCTGAGGAAGAGGAACAACGTCGCAGCGGCATCATGGACGGTTTTCGTTACGTCCGCTCGGATCGAACGATCCTGTCGATGATCGCGCTCATCGCGTGCACCACCATTTTCGTGTTTCCAGTGATCTCGGTCATGCTGCCACTTTACGTGCGCAATGTGTTGCAACTCGGTCCCAGCACAATGGGTTGGCTCATGGCAACATCCGGCACCGGATCATTTTTAGGCTCGCTCGGTTTGCTCAGCATCGCCCGCGACCTCCGGCTGAAATTCATGAGCGGCAATGTGCTTGTGGTCGCGGTCGCGGTTTTTCTCATGTCGCGTTCGCACGGCTTTGTGCTGACTGCTTGTTCGATGGGATGTCTCGCCATCGCGCTCTCCATGAACTTTGGTCTGGCAAATACGATTGTTCAGGAACACGCGCCCCCTCACCTGCGCGGCCGTGTCTCAGCTGTTTTCGGCCTGAGTTTTTTTGGTTTAATGCCGATCGCTGGTCTCATCGTCACCGGATTTTCCGATTTGGTCGGCATGCGGACCGCCCTCGCCGTCTCGTCGGTGATTTATGGAATTCTCGGCTTTGCAGTTCTGAGCATGGCCGGACGTCACGTATGTGATCGACCGGTCTCGCCCGCGCCCGAGCCAGAACTCACGTCGGTGGCGTAACCGCTCGTCAAGGCCAATGATTTCCTTTTCCACGTGCTGGAATTCCGGACGCCACACCGCTGGCGACGCGATGCTCCGCGAAATCGAGGGCAAACTTGGATTTAACTTGATCGAGCTGGGCCACGGCATCCGCATCTCGCTGATGCCCGGAATCCAAAAAATGTTCGATGCCGGCAAAGTCCGTTTTAGCAGTTTGCACAACTTTTGTCCCTTACCCGTCGAAGTCATGGTGGCTTCTCCGGACTGCTATCAGTTTTCCGCCGTGTCTCCGGAGGAACGTGAGCGCGCAATCAAGCAAACGTTCCAAACAATTGATTTCGCGAAGCGGCTAAATGCGCCGTTTGTCGTGCTGCACTTGGGTGAAGTGAGAATGCGACCGGTCACCGATCTGCTGATCGGATTGGCCAAAACCGGGAAATACCTCTCGCGCAAATATGTCAGACTGAAGGTAAAAGCGGTGCGAAAACGCGAAAGAATTGCGCCCGATTATTTGCATCGCGCGAAAGATTGCCTGCGCCGTATCATCGACTACTCCACCACGGAAAATATCAAACTGGGGCTTGAAGGCCGACGCGGTTACGAAGAAATCCCTACCGAGCGCGAATTGCCGGCGCTACTCGAGGAGATGGAGTCGCCGCAACTCGGCTACTGGCACGACTTCGGTCACGCTCAAATCAAAGAAAACCTGGCGTTTCTCGATCATGCCGAGTGGCTGCGCGCAATCGGTCCCCGCACGTTCGGCTGCCACGTGCAGGACTGCATCTGGCCTGCACAAGACCATCAACCGCCTTTTGCCGGAGATGTCGATCTTGAGAAACTTGTTCCGCTCCTTCCTGCAAACTGCTTATTTGTCTGGGAAATGAGTCCGAATAAGACAGCCGATGAGATTCGGCGATCGGTGCAAGTATGGAAGGAACGCTTCGGCGAATGAAAAAAATCCTGGTCACGCTGTTCCAGCTCGCCGTCACAATCGCGTTGCTCTACTGGGTTTATCACGATCCAAACAGACGCGCTCAGATGGTTGAGGCGATCCGGAACGCCCAATATCACTGGGTCATAATCGGCATCCTAGCATATGTTGTGGTGGAAATTGCCGCTGCATTCCGCTGGCACGTTCTGCTGAAAGTCCAGGGCATTCATCTGAGTTTTGCGCGCTTGTGCGGATTGTTCTTGATCGGCATGTTTTACAACCAGTTTCTGCCCGGCGGCACCGGAGGCGATATCATGAAAAGCTATTATTTGCTCAAGGAAACGCCGGACAAGAAAGCGGGCGCATTGCTCGCAGTCGTGTTCGATCGCTTCATCGGTCTTGTCGCGTTGGTCGCCATCACTGGCACGCTCATCGGTTTGCGTTATGATTTCCTCTCACAAACTACCGAGACACGAAATTTGCTCTGGCTTTTGCTCGTCCTCCTCGGCGCTTCGATCCTGAGCTTGGTCTCCACTTTTGTAATCAGCGGCTTTACTCTATTCCACCGGTTGCCGGCAAAATTTCCCGGTCGCGAAAAGCTGATCGAAATCTCCGCTGCCTATCACCTGTATGCGCGGCATTGGCGTGCGACGTTCGTCGCGTTCGGCGCATCCGTCGTCGCGCATCTTGCCACGTTCACCGCTTTTCTCTGTGCCGCTTACGCGCTGGGCGCTGCCGTTCCCCTGGTCAATTTCTTTGCCGTTATGCCGATAGAGCGCACGATCTCGGCGCTACCGATCAGTTTCGCCGGAATTGGGCTCCGGGAAAAAGTCTTGCAGATCATGCTGCATGGTCTTTGCGGAGTGCCCGAGGCGACTGCCATTCTCATCGGTTCGCTCAGTTTTCTCATCATCCTGATCTGCAGCCTGCCAGGGGCTATCGTTTATTTCTTTTACAAACCAAGCGGAGCGGTCGCGCATGTGAAATTGCGCGAGATGCAAAAGGAGCTTGCCGTTCTCGAACAAGGAATCGGCGAGACGGAATGAAGCTCGTGATTCGTGATACGAGATTCGCTTTAACGATGTAGTCTTTGCCACGTTCGCCATAACGGTGGACGGTAAAATCACCACCAAGAAATTTTCGCCGGTCGATTTCACTTCGCGCCGGGACAAGCTGCATTTGTTTCGCCAGCGAGCCCTCGCGGACGCGGTGCTCGTCGGCCACACCACGCTCAAACGCGACAACGTTCGCCTCGGCCTTCCCGTCGAACTTCAGGAATTGCGAATCAAGCGCGGCCAAACGCGATCGCCTCTGCGCGTCATCGTTTCCAACGAAGGCAAGATCGACGATCGGTTGAAGATTTTTCAGTCTGAAATTTCACCGATCGTCATCTTCTCGACTAGGCGAATGCCGAAAAAATTTCAAACGGCGCTGCGCGAGAAGGCGATTTTGCATCTGTGCAAATTGCGCGATGTGGATCTGGCTGAGATGATGCACACGTTGCGCAACCGATACCAAGTCTGGACGGTCGCCTGCGAAGGCGGACCAACTTTGTTTCGATCGTTGCTGGAGCACGGGCTCGTCGATCAACTTAATCTCACCATTGCTCCGTACATGTTCGGCGGAGCTAGGGCACCGACGTTGACCGGTCTAAGCAACGAGTTCTTACCTGCCAGCGTGCATTGTTCGCTCATAGACATGCGTGTGGTCGGCGACGAGTGTTTCCTGGCCTATCGAATCAAGCGTTCACGGCGGCGCTCGAGCTAGGCCGCTCTTCGCGACGCGGCCGTCGCACGAGTTCACCACCGCAGTTTGGGCAAACAGTATTCATTTGCTCGGCGCAATTCACGCAATATGTGCATTCGAAACTGCAAATGTATGCGACTCCGCTGGCTGTGAGCGCTATTCTGCATTTCTCGCATGCTCTTTTCAGCTCTAACGCCATTCTTTCGCCTTTCTATTTCGAAGGATTTCTCGAAACTATCGCATCTCGAGCAGAACACACGCAACATCATTGAACCGCGCGGGTTACCATCTTATCTCTATCATCGCGATGCGAAGACTCGCCGGGTTTAACACAGTCGTCGCGCTTCTTCCCATTTCAGCCTTGGCGCAAGCCACTGTCGAGGGACGCGTGGAGCTGCCCAAATCGCATTTGGCACCGGTCATGGCCAAGCGTTATGAGATTGTTACCCGCGGGGGCGTTCTCTCGACCCAGCCTCCACTGGCGGTGGTCTATCTCGCTGGCTCTTTCCCAAAAACGAGCTCGCCTTCGACGAAACAAATCGCGCAAAAAGATTTAACGTTCATTCCATCGCTTCTGCCGGTGCAACTCGGGACAAAGATTGAATTCCCTAATCTCGACGACACGTACCACAGCATTTTTTCCTACTCGCCGGCGAAACGATTCGATCTGGGCCGGTATCGTCCGGAGGAGCGACCGATCCCGTCTGAGGTTTTTGATAAGCCGGGCCTGGTGACACTCCGCTGTGATATTCATGAGCACATGCGCGGGCTCATTCTTGTTCTCAACACACCGTATTTTGTGGTGACGGACGCGAACGGGCGATTTCGGCTCGGTGGCCTTCCTGCGGGTCAATACGCACTTAAAGCGTGGATCGACAGCAAAACCACGCTGGAGAAACCTGTTCATTTGAAAAGCGGCGAAGTGTCGCAGGTTGATTTCCCATGAGCTCCACGGTTCAACCAGGCAAGGAAGGCGTGGCCAGTTTCCGCACCAAATTGTTTACAGCCATGATGATCATCGTGGCAACGCTGACCGCGCTCGGTCTTTACTTCGCGCAACGCAAAATCATGGCGGACGCAGGACGAGATTTGCAGCAAAATTTTCAAGCGGAACTTTCCTCGCTGCACGATGTGGAAGAATTGCGGCAGGCTGCGCTGGCGGAACATTGCCGCCTTCTCGCAGCCAAGCCACGAATTCACGCGGCGTTAGAGGACAATGCGCTTGATCTGCTCTATCCAAGCGCAAAAGATGAATTGCGTGATTTGATGGAAGGCGAGGAGCCTTCGCAGACCGGGCCCTCACTTCACGCAAAATTCTATCGGTTTCTTGATGGAGCCGGCGCAGTGCTCTCGCCGCCGAACCCTAGGGATGTCGGACCACTCGGCCCAGAAGCGGAAATGCAACTGATCTTGAAGAAATTACCCGAGACACAACAAATTGGTTACATCCGGGAAAATGCTGATGACGCCGATGAGATTGTTGATGAAGTGGTGGCAGTGCCGATTTTTTCAACTGAAACAGGCGATGTGATCTCGGCTCTTGTGGTCGGATTTGAGCCATTCGAGCTAATCGGGAAAGGCGCCGGTGCTGGAAGGAAAAGTGGCATTTGGCTAAGCGGCTATTTGTATTTGCCAGCGCTGTCAAAACCTGCCCAAGCTGCTCTGGGCAGCGAAATCGCGAAAGCGATCACGAATTCTACGTCTGAGCAAAATAACTTTACCGTCACACTAAACGGCGCGCCGGAGCTTTTATTTTACAAGCGACTCAATCCGAGTTCACTTTTCCCGCCAGCGTACGAAATCTGCGTTTATCCACTCGCTGATTCGATGGCTCAATTGCATCGGCTCCGCTGGCAGATTGGCGGCGCGAGCGTGCTTCTTTTGCTCGGCGGGCTCGTAGCAAGCCGCTTCGTCGCAGCCCGCCTCGCAGTGCCGGTCGAGAAGCTGGCGTTGGATTCGGAAGAAAATCGGGAACAACGAAAACGCGTCGAAACCGCGCTCGCCTCGACTAGTGAAAAATTGAAACGATCGACAAGGTACTCGGCTGACGCTTCTCATCAGTTGAAAAGTCCGGTCACACTCTTGCGCGCCGGTCTTGAAGGATTGCTGGCACGCGAAGATTTCAAGCGCGAAATCTACGAGGAACTCTCTGCTCTCCTTCATCAGACTCACCGGTTAAACGGCGTAATCGATGACTTGCTTCTCCTCTCACGCATGGACGCGGGCCACCTCCAGATCGAGTCCGAGCCGGTGAATCTCAGTCAGATTATCGAGGAATGGCTCGATGATCTTGGCGCGCTTCCCGATTCACCTGATGTGAAGATCGAGAAAGAGCTTCCAGTCGATTTATATATCGCCGGCGAAAAACGTTATACCTCGCTCATTGTGCAAAATCTTCTCGAGAACGCGCGAAGGTACAACCGACCAGACGGTCTAATTCGAGTTACCGCGCACAGGGAGAGGACTGAAATTGTGCTGGCAATCGGCAACACCGGCCGCTCCATCCCATGCGACGAGCACGAACACATTTTCGAGCGCTTCCACCATCGCTCCACCGCTTCAGATGTTTCCAGCCACGGGCTTGGTTTGAATCTGGCGCGCAATCTTGCTCGATTGCACAGCGGCGATTTGCGGCTGGTGCGCTCCGAAAAGGATTGGACTGAGTTTGAGGCACGGTTTCCCATCGCGGCACAAGCGCCGGACGGCGCGGGTCAAACCACATGAAGCTGTTGCCGGCGCTCACCTTTTGTCTGCTAGCCTGTACAGCACGCGGGTTTGAGATCGATGATGTTTTCGACCGGCTCGACAACGCACTCACTATCGCTGCATTTGGGGGCGACCTCCGCGCGCGATTAAGCGGCACAATCGACATCGAATTTTACAATTTCCAGCAGCCAGCGCCTGGACTTATCGACAGCGAGATCGACAATCTCTTTAATCCCCGTCTGACACTGTTTCTCGACGCGCAACTCGGCTCGCAAATTTATTTCTTCGCGCAAACGCGCGTGGATCGCGGATTCGATCCGAGCGATCACGGCGCCCAGATTCGTTTGGATGAGTACGCGCTTCGGATTACGCCATGGCAGGACGGCCGTTTCACTTTGCAGGCCGGCAAATTCGCGACCGTCATCGGCAATTGGGTCCCGCGGCACTTGTCGTGGGACAACCCGTTTATCAACGCGCCGCTAGTTTATGAAAATGTCACCGCCATTCAGGATAAATACGCTCCGTATTCACCACTGTATTTCATCTATGCGCCCTACTCCTACGGAAAGTACGCGTTCAATCCGGTGATCTGGGGACCAAGTTATGCGAGCGGGATTTCTATCTCCGGCCGGCTGGGACGATTCGATTATGCTGCTGAAATAAAAAATGCGTCCCTGTCTTCGCGTCCTGAATCATGGAATTTTACAGAGAACGGTTTGGAAAATCCAACTTTCAGTGCGCGCGTCGGTTTTCGGCCTAACGAGGCGTGGAATTTTGGCGTGTCGGCAAGCGACGGTGCGTATTTTCGGCGCGAGGCCGAACCCACCCTACCGCCCGGCCGCGACATTGACGATTATCGGGAATTTGTTCTCGGGCAGGACGCCAGTTTCGCCTGGCGCCATCTACAAGTCTGGGCCGAGTTTTATGAGGCGCGATTCGAAGTGCCGCGCGTAGGCGACGCGGATACATTCGCTTATTATTTTGAGGCGAAATACAAATTCACGCCGCAACTTTTCGGCGCGCTTCGTTGGAATGAGCAACTCTTCAGCAACATCACCGACGGCGCGGGTGGTCAGGTTCGCTGGAGCCAGGACCTCTGGCGGATCGACGTGGCAGCAGGCTACCGTTTTACATCGCATATACAGTTAAAACTGCAATATAGCTTTCAACAGGAAACCTCGGGTTCGCGCGATGACAATCACCTAGTGGCAACACAATTGACCGTGCGTTTCTGAGCATCTGATTTCTTTTGAAAATTCATGCGCATCCTTGTGGTTGAAGATGAAGTGCGATTGGCGCGGCAGATTGCTTCGGCACTGACCGAGGCCGCGCATGACCCGATCGTGGTCCATGATGGCGAAAGGGCCTTGCGTGAAGCGACCGGCACATCGTTCGATTTGATCGTGCTCGATATTGTTCTGCCCCGGATGGACGGGTTCGACGTGTTACGCCATCTGCGTTCACAACATGTTCCCAGCCGTGTTCTGATGCTCACCGCTCGTGGCGAAGTCAAGGATCGCGTAGCTGGATTGCAACTTGGCGCGGATGATTATTTGCCAAAGCCATTTGCCATGCCGGAATTAGTGGCACGGGTAAACGCGCTTGGGCGACGTTATCCGGAAGCACCGGCGCTCAAGCTGCGAGTGGCCGATCTCACATTCGATCTGGCGAATCATGAAGTACATCGCGGCACGCGGCGGATCGACTTATCAGCACGCGAGCTGATGTTGCTAAAAGTGCTTATGCGGGAGCCCAGCCGCACCTTCACCCGCACCGAATTGTGCGAACGCGTCTGGGAGCATGAACACGAATATGACACGAAGCTGGTGGAAGTTTTCATCGGACGATTGCGAAGAAAGATCGGCGATCCACCGTTGATTCATACGGTGCGCTATGTCGGTTACACGATTCACGAACCGGCGAGGGCCTCTAGCTAAAGCAGATCTCGCAGGCAGTGCTTGGCTTCACCGAGGAAAGGTTAGAGGAGCGACGCGGTGAATAGTTCCTCGCTGAAAGATTGGTCCAGCGCTTATTCCCACCCAGGAATGACGGTCGGACGAACTCTCGGAGACAAGATATCTTTTCTCGAGTTACGGGATCGAGTGGCCCCTGTTAGTGTGCACCGACTGCACGTCCGGCCTATCCACTATACCGCTCAGATTGATATCATCGCGGAA
>QHNJ01000325.1 GCA_003218395.1 Verrucomicrobiota bacterium | reverse complement strand
CCCGATACGGATCTCATCAGCTGGTCGGACGAAACCTACCGCATCTTTGGGCTCCAGCCGCAAGCACGGATTCTCAATCTAGCTCAATTGCCGGAACTGGTTCACCCCGAAGATAAACAGATCGTGATTAAAGCAGTGGCGGAGGCGCTTCGGGGTGGCCCGCGCTACGATGTGGAGTACCGAGTGCTCCGGCCCAACGGCGAGGTGCGACTCGTCCATAGTCAGGGCGATGTAATATGGGACGAGTCGGGCCGGCCCCGTCGCATGTTCGGCTCGGTGCAAGACATCACCGAGCGCAAGCGGGCCGAGCAACGTCTCATGGCGCAACACACAGTCACACAGGTGCTAGCGGAGGCGGCTACTCTCCAAGAAGCTACCGCAAAAATACTTCAGGCCGTGTGTGAGTGCCTGGCATGGGACGTGGGTGCGCTGTGGAGTATAGACCGTGAAGCGGGTGTGCTCCGCTGCGTCGAGGTTTGGCATAAAGAATCCGTAGAAGACTCGCAATTTGAGGCCGCCAGCCGCGAGAGCACTTTCATGCCCGGGATGGGGCTACCGGGGCGAGTCTGGTTCAGTTGCGAGCCCGCCTACATTCCCGATGTCGTCCGTGATGCTAATTTTCTGCGCGCGCCGATCACCGCCTGTGACGTGCTGCATACGGCCTTCGGGTTTCCCATCCTGCTCCGCGGCGAAGTTTTGGGGGTGATGGAGTTTTTCAGCCACGAGATAAGGCCGCCCGATCAGGAACTACTTAACATGATGGCTACCATAGGAAGCCAGATAGGCCAGTTCATCGAGCGCAAGCGGGCAGAAGAGGCCTTGCGCAAGGCGCAGGGAGAGCTGGCTCATGTCACACGGGTAATGACCATGGGAGAAGCCGCGGCGACCCCAAACCTCGATGAAGCGCGGGACGCCATTGGCCGCATTGTTCGCGATGGCAATCGGGCCGGTGAGGTGATCGCGCGCATTCGAGCGCTCGTACAAAAAACCGATACCGAGAAAGTGCGCCTCGACATTAACCAAACCGTTCAAGAAGTCGTCATTCTGATGCAAAATGAAGCGGCGCGAAAAGGAGTGGCGATACGAATGGACTTGGCCGCCAATGTCCCGCTTGTATTGGGCGATCGAATCCAGTTGCAACAAGTGATTCTTAATCTGGTGATGAACGGTATCGAAGCTATGAATACTGTCACGGATCGACCGCGGGAGATGCTTATTCGATCCTGTCAGCAGGAATCCGATCAAGTGCTCGTCGCCGTACAAGA
>QHNJ01000047.1 GCA_003218395.1 Verrucomicrobiota bacterium | reverse complement strand
GCCAGACCAGGAGGCGCCGAATCTGGCCGACCCAGACGCCCCATGCCTCGACAAGAGTGTGATAGCCTCCCAGAAATGAATACTTCTGTAAACTGCTACCTATTTTCGGCATAGTAGTGGTCATGCGGGAAGCGTTGTGGCCGGAATCTTGCTGTAGTGCCGAGAAAAAACGCGAAAATTTGTGGAAATTTCGCTTCCATAGGCATAACTTATTGTTGTATTGTCATAGTCTTTACCCACATGAAAATGGCATCCACGAAATTCATCGTCGCACTCGGTTTCTGCGCCCTGCTTCTGAGCGGCTGCAGCAAAAAATCCACCGCCACGGTGGTCAATTCAAAACACGTCAAGATCGGCTTCATCGGCTTAACCTGCGAGGCGCCGATCTACACCGCCTACGAAAAAGGGTTCTTCAAGGACGAAGGACTCGAACCGGAGCTGGTGAAATGCAGCTGGGCAAATTATAAAGACAATCTCGCGCTCGGGAGCTATGATATCACTCACCATCTGGTGATGTATTTCCTGAAACCGATTGAACAGGGATTGGATGTGAGGTTTCTTGGAGGAGTGCATACGGGATGTTTGCGAGTGCAGACGGGCGTGAACAGTCCAATCCACAAGATTCAAGACTTGAAGGGAAAAAGCATTGGAGTGCCAGGCATGGGCACGCCGCCTTTCGTTTTCGCTAACCGCGTTTTAGGAACGCACGGCATCGATGCCGGCAAAGACATCACTTGGAAAGTCTATCCAGCCGGAGAACTTGGATTGGCGCTGCGCAAAGGAGAAGTGGATGCCGTAGCCGATGCCGAGCCCATCGGCACCCTTTTGATTGCACAGGGCATAGCGCGAAATGTTGAAGGCATGGACGAGGCGACGGACGAACCTTACGCGAGCGAGTATTGTTGCGAAATTATTGGGAACGGCAAATGGATCGACGCCAATCCCGATAGCGCGGCCCGAGCCACCCGCGCCATTCTGAGGGGAGCGAAGTGGGTGCAGGAAAATCCTAAGGCTGCGGCCCAGCTGGCGGTGGACAAGAAATACCTCGCTTCGACGGTCGAGCTAAACACCGTCGCCATTAGCCGTCTGAAGTACATTCCTACGGTCTCTGACGCTGAACAGACCCTCTACACCGCGGCCAAAGAAATGAGAGAGGCCAAGATGCTTTCGCCCACCACCGATACCGATGCGTTGGCCAAACGTGCATTCATGCATCTTCCCGGCGTGACAGACGAATGGATCAAGAGCGTCAAAGTGGAAACAGTCCCCGGAGGCCAGGTTGATCCAAACGAAGACATCCGGCTTTATGCCGACTTGCTCCAGAAAAATACCGAAGATTCGTGCTGCCGAAGAAAAATGTTCGATCAGCCAGACCAGGAGGCGCCGAATCTGGCCGACCCAGACGCCCCATGTCCCGACAAGAGTATGATGGCCTCCCAGAAATGAGTGCTTCCGTAGAAGAAGTCCGCCCGCAAACCGCGATCCTTTCCAGAGCCCAGCGACCTGGCGAAGAAACTGCGTATGTTAGTCCGCCGGTGGTGAGATCACGTCCGCAGACATTGCTAGCTGTTCCAGTGGGAGCCTGCATCGCGCTCGCGATCCATTTCTTGGTGCCAAAAAGGGAGGTCGTTCCGCCGACTCATTACTATCCGCTGATTCTTAGTGTGATGCTCGGGCTTGGCGTGCTGGGTGCCGCGCTTCATCCATTCTTCGCCGGACTTCGAAAATGGATGCGGCAGATGTGCCCAATCCTTGGCGTCGCAACTGTTACAGCCGCTGTGTGGGAGCTGGCGACCTCTTGCTTTGGTTTGCTTCCGCTGCCCTATTTTCCCGGGCCTGAGGGCGTCTTTGGCAGCCTGGTGAGTGACCGCAGCCTTCTCTTCGACAGCACGTGGCATTCACTTGTTTTGTTGATCAGCGGTTACGCGCTGGGAGTGGCGATCGCCTTGATCACCGGCGTCACCATTGGCTGGTTCGCTCATGCTCGCTACTGGGGCATGCCCTTGCTGAAGATCGTCGGTCCCATTCCCGCTACGGCGTGGATTCCATTGGCGATGGTGCTCTCTCCTTCCGCGCTCTTCTCGGCGATCGGCCTGATCGCTCTGGCGGTTTGGTTTCCGGTAACGATGCTTACAGCTTCTGGTATTTCCAACACCCGCGCCTCCTATCTTGATGTCGCGCGCACCCTCGGTGCCGGGCAAGCATATCTTATTTTCCGTGTCGCCATTCCCGCTGCCTTGCCGAACATCTTTATTGGATTATTCATGGGACTCGGCACATCGTTCTTAACGCTGGTCGTAGCCGAGACCGTCGGGGTCAAGTCCGGCCTCGGCTGGTATGTCAGCTGGGCCCAAGGCTGGGCGGAGTATGGAAAGGTATATGGCGCTCTTATTATCATGGCGGCGTTTTTCTCTACTATCATGACTGTTCTCTTCAAGGTGCGCGATCGCGTGCTTGTCTGGCAAAAAGGAGTTATTAAATGGTAGCCCTCTCCGAGCCCGCTGCGATCGAAGCTTCTTCGTTGCGCGTCCGGCGCGCGAGCAAATACTTTGCTGCGATTAACGGCGCAGCGGTGGGCGGACTGGCTTTGGACAAGGTGTCGCTCTTCGTCTCGGCTGGGGAGCTCGTATCGGTCGTGGGTCCCAGCGGTTGCGGGAAGTCCACTCTACTGCGTCTCATCGCCGGCCTTACTCTTGCGACCGAGGGCGAGCTTTTAGTAGGCGACGAGCCAATCACCGCGCCAAGCGCAGAGCGGGGCCTTGTCTTTCAAGATCCGAATCTTTTTCCGTGGCTCACCGTGCGACGCAACATCGAAGCTGGTCTCGTCGCGCGCGGTGTGCTGAAACAAGAACGCGGTCAGGTCGATAAATTCATGCGCCTGGTAGGTCTGGAAGCCTTTGCTGATGCCTTTCCGCATCATCTCTCGGGAGGCATGGCCCAGCGCGTTGCGCTCGCGCGGGCGATGATTAACCATCCCAAAGTGCTCCTGCTCGACGAACCACTCGGCGCGCTCGATGCCTTTACCCGCATGCGTATGCAGGATGAAGTGTTGCGCCTGTGGCGCGTCCACCGCACTACCATGCTGCTTGTTACTCATGACATCGACGAAGCCATCTACATGAGCGACCGCATCGTTATCATGACTCCGCCTCCCGGCAGGATCGAGCAGATCATTCCAGTAAAGATGGACCGGCCACGCGACCGCAGCAGCCCGGATTTCCTGCGCCTCCGCGGTGACATTCTGGAGACGATGCACTTCGCTGGTCGGTCGCTGGCTGGAAATGGCGTCTGAGTCGAGCTGATCAGATCCGCGTCTGACCTGCCGCTTCATGTGCAAACAGTTCGTTGCTTCGAGCTATTCGAACTCATGAAGCCGATTCTAACTCTCGGCCTTATGCTGGCCGCGACGCTGTCAGTGAAAAGTGCTCCCGCTGACGAAACGGCTGCCGTCAATTCCACGCAATTACGCTAATCACACCACTTTTCATACTTTGTTACAAGAAGAATTTTGACGCCACGGCGGTCGTCGTTTGCGAGCGATAGACAATTGGGCTTCTTCCATAAAAATCGTTCAATTGCCAGGCCCGACCATCTCCCGCTGGAGACGTTGCCGATCAATTTTCCCGTTGCCGGTTCTGGGTAGCGAATCCCGAAACTCAATCTCTTCGGGTATCATGTAAGGCGGCAATTTCTCGGCACAGTGTCGCTTCAACTCAGGCGACGTTAGCGAACGGCTATTACTAAGGGTCACAATCGCACGGATGCTATTCCCGATTGTCTCCTCAGGGATCGCCAAAGCTACTGCTTCATCGACGGCCGCATGGGCTACCATAACCGCTTCTATCTCGCCTAGCTCAACCCGATAGCCGCGCGTCTTAATCATGTGATCTTTGCGACCGACAAACAGATAGTTGCCTTTCTCATCAATGGTCACCCAGTCGCCAGTGCAGTAGAGATTTTCTTCGCGGCCGGGAGCAAACGGATTGCGGATAAAGCAGGCTGCGGTTTCCTTGGGCCGTCCGTAGTAGCCTTGCATCACTATGGAACCTCGCGCGTAGAGAAGTCCTTCCTTCCCAGGCCCGGTAAGTTTTCGACCTTCCGCATCGATGGCGACCAGGTCGGTGTTAGCACAAGCTTTCCCGATCGGAATGGGCGCAGACTGCTCGGGTGAAATTGGCTCAACCTCATAGTATGCGCATACATTCGTTTCCGTGGGTCCGTAAAGGTTCGCATATCGTGGATGAGGAAGCTTCTGCATGAGCGCGCGAAGGTGCTTAGTCGGAAAAACTTCGCCGGCGAAAAGAACCAGCCGGAGCGCGCTTAGGTCGCGCTCCTCCAGTTTTCCCCGCGATTGCAAAAGGGTGAGCACCATTGGAACGGAATACCAAACCGTGATTCGCTGATCCTGGATAAAAGAGGAGAGTTGCACCGGAAAAACTGAAAGTCCCTCGGGCACGAGCGAGATCGCCGCGCCGGCCTTAACGGCGACGAAGATGTCGAATACCGAGAGGTCGAAGTTAAACGGAGCGTGATTCGAGAGACGATCCTGTGCCGTGATGGCAAACGTGTCGAACCCCCAGTTGACGAATGTCAGTGCATTCAGGTGTGAGAGCATAACGCCCTTTGGAGTCCCAGTAGAGCCCGAGGTAAAGAGAATGTAGGCGAGGTCGTGGCCGATGACTTTCACAGAAGGTAGCGTAACTGATCGGCTCGGAAGCGCATCGGCAAAACTGAAGGCTTTGGATCCGGAGGAGGCGGCGGCGGGGAGTTTATCAACAAAAAAGGTGGCCGCCATCGGCCATTCCTCCTTTAATGCGTCGCCGAGCTTCTCGAATAACGTACAGCTCGTAATCAACGCGCGAAAGTTGCATTGCCGCGCAATTTCCATCAGGCGCAGTCCAGGCGCGCTTGCATCGACCGGAACATAACAGGCGCCGGTTTTGAGAATTCCAAATATGCTGACGATGGCAGCTGGTGACTTGTGAAGATAAATTCCTACTCGATCACCTGGGATCACGCCGCTCTCAATCAAGGCATGCGCCAGTTGATTACTGCGTGTTTCGAGTTCGCGATACGTAATGGCCTCGTTCAGAAGACGTACGGCTTCCGCGTCCGGACGACGCGCTGCACTCTCAGTAAGAAGCTGATGTAATACGTACGCCATCGGAGTTACAAATCTGAGTGGGCGGCGACAATGACTTTCTTTATCTTAGTTGCTGGGAGTCGACCGGCCCGATCTCTCTCGACGGCTCGCCGATTCAAATCCCGACGTGCGAAATCGCGGTCCGAATCCTGAAAAGCGATTGGCTCTCGAATCCGTGAAAAATCCACAGCGCTGCATCTGAGCGGACTTGCGCAACTAGTCAAGTCGTAACTAGAGCGTCCGTTTGCTTGATCGCCTCCTTTGCTCGGCTGTGGCGTCGCCGGTCACCGCGTCTCCTGCTCCGCGATGCCTTCGGCACACGCCACCGACCTTGCTGGGGCTGTTCAGAACTAAAAGGCCGCCATATCCATTCTATTGCTCCGGTACTGAATAGCGATAGTATCCGCCCTTATCGAGCAGCTGCTCGATATTGCTAGCAGCGTCAAAACTCCCCCGGAGCCTATGGAACAAGAAAATTCGTACGACGTTATTGTTATTGGAGGTGGGCCGGCCGGTTCGACGGCGGCAACATTGCTCGCGCGCCAAAACCACCGCGTTCTGTTGCTCGAACGGGAAAAATTTCCTCGTGAGCACGTCGGTGAATCGCTTTTGCCGTTTTGCTATTGTCTCTTGGAAGACCTTGGGGTGGTCGACCAACTGAAAAACAATTTCGTCCGCAAGCCTGGTGTGCGTTTTATTGATCGCGACGGCAATATATCGACCACCTGGTGTTTTGAACACGTCATCAAAGACGAGACATACCTTTCATTC
>QHNJ01000323.1 GCA_003218395.1 Verrucomicrobiota bacterium | reverse complement strand
TAGCTGCTATCGGCAAGAAGCCAGCACCGGCCGCAAAGTAGTTGTGTCTCCGAGGCGCGAGTGCTGGTAGCGCGAACTTTGAGTTGAAAGACTCGAATAACGTGAGAAAACTTCCGCTTGCTCTAACTTCCTTCTTGCTCGCCATTGGCAGCGCAGTTGCTCAGACTCCGTATTACCAAGGCAAAACCGTCACGATCATCGTCGGCTATCAAGCCGGCGACGGCTATGACATCTGGGCGCGGCTGCTAGCGGCCCATATGGCAAAACATATTCCCGGCAATCCGAGCATGATCGTTCAAAATATGCCCGGGGCGGGCTCGATGATCGCAGCGAACTACGTTTACAACGTGTCGAAGCCGGATGGATTGACCTTGGGTTCCATCGGACCCTCGTTATATCTCGATCAGCTCGTCGGCAAAAAAGAAGTGCATTTCGATTGGGCGAAGTTTGGTTGGATCGGGTCGCCGGAGAACACACCGTGGCTGCTGTATATGAAAAGCGACACGCCCTATAAGTCAATTGAAGACGTGCGCAAAGCGTCGCAGCCGCCGAAATGCTCGGCCACGGGCACGGGAACCAGCGGGCACTTCATTCCCAAACTCCTTGAAGAAGCATTGGGAGCCAAATTCAATGTCGTAATGGGTTACCAGGGAGGCGCCGAGCAGGACTTGGCATTCGAGCGAGGCGAGGTGGTGTGCCGCGCGCTCAGCATTCCGACATTTTTTGCGCGCGAGCCTTTTAACACTTGGCGAAAGAATAAGCTCGTTCGCGTCCTGGTGCAAACCGGCCGCAAGCGCGACCCGAGAGCGCCGGACGTGCCGACCATTCATGAATTGATGAACGAGTATAAAACATCCGCAGGAACCCGATCCTTGGTCTCTACGGTACTGGCCTCGGGTGACCTCGGACGGCCGTTCGTCGTGCCACCGGGACTTCCTGCAGATCGGCTAAAAATACTCCGCGATGCTTTTCAAAAAACCATGAGCGATCCGGCTTTTCTGGCAGACGTCAAAAACAGAAAGTTCGAGACCGATCCGAACACGGGAGAGGAACTCGAACCCATCGCCAAATCGGCCGTCGCGCAGCCGCGTGAGGTCGTCGAGCATATGAAGAAAATACTCGGGGAGTGATCGAGCTTCAATGAATACCCTGTTCTCTTTCCCTTTGCTTCCTCCGAGCGGGCACGCATTCGCCTTGAGAGTTCGGCCCACGGAGATTCATCTGCGCGCGAACGTCGTTGATATTCCAACCGGTGAGCTGGGCCAGTTGTCGCCCTTCATTTTCCTGTTTTCTCACGACTTCACGCCGATACTCTTCGGTGGCCGGACATTCATCATTTCCTTGCCATGGATGACGAAGGACATAGCGCGCCTGAAAGTTGTTGCGGTCGGCGGTTTCCTGCAACACCAGGTCCTCAGGGAAATGCTGGCCGTCATAGCGCAGATGCATGCGCGTGGCGAAGGCATTCGTGGCGCCGCGTATCGCAGGTCGGCCCGCGGATGAAGGCTCGTCTAGCCAGAACACACCGAGGCTTCTCAGTTCTTCCGTCGATAGAGGATCGGCGGCGCACGGATCGCACCAGCTCATATCCCAAGCGTATTCCAGGAAGACTGCGCGCA
>QHNJ01000007.1:23790-34681 GCA_003218395.1 Verrucomicrobiota bacterium | reverse complement strand
ATCGTCGAGTACGGCGACATATTGCCCGCGCGAATAGCTCAGGCCCGCAAGCACGGCGTTATGCTCGCCGAAATTTCGGCTCAGATGCACGAGCGTGATGACCTCCGGTGATTTCTTGGCCAGCGCTGCACAAACCAGTTCGCTGTCATCCTCGGAACCGTCATTGACCAGAATAATTTCGAACCGCATCAGCGCAAAAACCGTCTGAATACGCTCGACGACCAGGCCAATGGTTCGGCTGCCGTTATAAACCGGAATCACCAGCGACAACTCCGGAGTCAGGCTGAGTATTGTTTGTTCGGCAGTCACAGCAGTTGTTACTTGTGGGCGGCGGCCCGCTGGGTATTCGTAAATAAACTCAGAAAAGGTTATACAAAATTATTTTGCCTGCGACTTATAATTCATCGTGTCCTTTTTCCGGGTCCGACATTCTGGTAACCGGCGGACTCGGGTTCATCGGCTCTTCGCTGGCCCGGCGACTGGTCGCCCTTGGTGCAAAGGTGACGCTCGTCGACAGCTTGATCCCAGAATACGGCGGCAATCCTTTCAACATTTACGACATCCGGGAAAGAGTAACTGTCGATCTTACAGACATCCGAGACGCGCCCGCCATGGCTTCATTGATCGAGAGGCGCGACTTTCTATTCAATCTCGCCGGCCAAACCAGCCACCTGGATTCAATGACTGATCCCTTGACCGATTTGAATATCAACGCCGCGGCGCAACTGTCGATCCTGGAAGCCTGCCGACTGCACAATTCGGGTGTCAAAATAATCTTTGCCAGCACCCGCCAGCTTTACGGCCGGCCGCAATACCTGCCTGTGGATGAAAAGCATCCCGTTAATCCCATCGACGTGAATGGAATCAACAAATTGGCCGGCGAATGGTATCACTTGCTTTACAACAACGTTTACAAGATTCGGGCGTGCGCGTTGCGCTTGACCAATACCTACGGTCCCGGCATGCGCGTCAAAGATGGGCGTCAGACTTTCCTTGGGGTTTGGATTCGTAACCTCATTGAAGGCAAACCCATTCAGGTCTTCGGCGATGGACGCCAGCGTCGCGACTTCAATTTCATTGACGATGTAATTGAGGCATTGCTGCTCGCCGCCGCTGCACCGGCGTCCGAAGGTGGGGTCTTCAACCTGGGTCACAGCGAGCATATCAGCCTGCAGGAACTGGCGACATTGCTTGTTCGCTTGAACGGCGGCGGCAACTACGAGCTCATTCCGTTTCCGGCCGACCGCGCGGCCATCGATATTGGTGATTACTACGGCGACTTCCGCAAGATAGACAAGGGGCTTGGCTGGTCACCGCAGGTCTCGCTCGAGGATGGCCTAACTAGGACGCTAGAGTATTACCGGAAACATCACGCGCACTATTGGGATTCTACGCGATGATCCGGATGAACGATTTCACATCCGAGCCGGACGAATTGCGCCGGGAGGAGTTGGTCGCGATCGAACACGTTTTGCGCTCGGGCTGGTTCATTCTTGGGAATGAGGTGCGACAATTCGAGAGAACATGGGCAAAGTTTTGCAGCACGAAATTCTGTGCGGGTGTCGGCAATGGAATGGAAGCCATCGAACTTGGCTTGCGCGCGTTGGATATTGGCCCGGGCGACGAAGTCATTACCACATCGATGACGGCCATCGCTACCGTTCTTGCCATTATTCACGCTGGAGCCTCACCGGTTTTGGCTGACATCAATCTGGCGACGGCACTCCTCGATTTCGCTAGTGTGGAGCGATGTCTAACACCGCGAACCAAAGCGGTATTGTTGGTCCACTTGTACGGACAGGTCCGAGAGATGGAGCGCTGGATAACCTTCTGTAAGGACAAAAAAATTCACCTCTTGGAGGATTGCGCCCAGGCGCACGGCGCAGTTTGGAACAGGCAACACGCCGGCGCATTCGGGACCTGGGGCGCCTTTAGTTTTTATCCCACCAAGAATCTCGGCGCCAAAGGCGACGCTGGCGCTCTCATTACAAATTCTGAAAAAATCGCGGAGAGGGTAAAAACGCTGCGAAACTGCGGGACGGTGAAACGGTACGAGCATTCCGAAGCCGGGTTGAACAGCCGTCTCGATGAATTGCAGGCGGCAATTCTTTCCACGCGTATCAACTGGCTGGAACGATTCAACTGGCGCCGGCAAGACATTGCGCGAAAATATTTGGCCAAGATCGACAACGCTCGAATCGAACTGCTATCGCCACCGAATGCGGAACAAAGTCATGTCTACCATTTGTTCGTCGTTCGCTGCGCTGAACGGGATCGCCTGGCGCACTTCTTGGAGGAACAAGGAATCGAAACCTTGATTCATTATCCGGTTCCCGCACACCGCCAGGGCTGCTGTCAGAACCTGCGCTGCGACCCTCATGGGTTACCAAGCGCCGAGTCCCATGCGAACCAATGTCTTTCTCTTCCCTGCCACCCGCAGCTTCATGACGACGACGTGGCTAAGGTCATCGCGACAATCAATCAATTCGAATGAACATGCTGCAAATCAGCATCGATAATTCCGAGGTACTTTCCTGAAGCGAAAGAAAGGCGAGCGGAGACTGCGCTCGCGGAGCATTTTCCGAAAAATCAGAAGCGGCCCTAATTGTCTAAACGTCTAAACTGCGATTGTCGACCGGGCCATATTGGCCAAGCAGCCCGAAGCCGACGTCTACTCGCCTGCCAGAATCCGAAACCAACGGCATCGGCTTTGAAAGTGTGTAGTAGCAGTCCGAGAAACAGACATATGTTTGCGAAGGCAAACCAGACAGTTACGTCAATGCCGGCGAAAACGCGACGGAACGGCAATGGCTGGCCGAAAAGACCGTAGAAAAGAACCAAGTTAACATTCGCTGCGATGCTCAGGTTGATGCAACGCAGCAAGTGGCCAGAATCAACAAAGGCCAGTATCCATGCGAGACATGAGACGAGAAACAGATGGTTTTCATGCACACCCGTGTTGAAGATGAAGTAAGACATATATCCGAGCACTGAGTAAACGATCAGCCGCTCGAATGTCTTCTTCTGTCGCGCGAAGACGGTAAAGACGCCGCCGTAGCTGGCGTAAAACAGGATCTTCTCCGCCAATTTAATGGAAGCTTCATAAGTGTAGCTTTCAATGATGTCGACTTGGCCATCCTTGAGTGCCCCGTAGGTACCGGGCTGAGCGAGATGCAGTGCCCATGTGTGCAGCCAGCTCAAATTCAGTGCGTTTCCCGAGAGGACTGGGTCGTCGGTCATTCCGCGTCCTAGGGAATGAATCACCGCCGCACCGAAAACGGTCATGATCGGGAGTGCAACGGCAACTGTCGCAAGGGCGAACGGCAGGATTCGCATCTGGGGTTTGCAATGAGTATCAGGACCACCTTGCGCTAGACTAAGCACGTAGGAGCAAATGAATGGAGCGATGATCACCGGCTGCCATTTGATGAAGCAGCTGATGGTAAACAAAAGAACTCCACGGTTCAGATTTCCACGCCGCAGTTGGAAGAGTCCGGCGATCAGAAACGGCGCGAAATAGATGTCTATATAGCCGAGCGCGACGCTGTTTAGAATTAGGGTAAACTCGAAAGCAGCGGTGAGAATGAGGTTGCGCGTGAACCAGTAAAAACAAGCCGAAGTGGCAAGTAGGAATAGCAGAAGCGAGCATTTCAGGACGATGAACTCGGTAGTTCCAAGCGCGTGAGCGCATCGAGAGATTGGCGAAAGTATTACGAACGCGAGCGGGGGGTATTGGTCGCCACTATGTGCGTAGGCGCCGATCAACCCGTACTTTGAGATGCTATTGATCCAGGTTTGCCAGTGTTGGACGTCGGTGGTGCCCGGCGAATACAAAAAACTTGCGGCGATTAAATTCACCAGAAAGAGGAGGGCAATCCCTGACCAGCTCAGGCCATTTGCGTCTGGTTTGCTCATCACATGCCTTTACGCTCCGCCGACATAAATCCAGAAGTCATCGATAAAAAAGTCCCGCGGAAACGACTCGATACAGATTAGCGTCAGGGATGGGTTGCTAGAAGTGCGGACCGGAAAAATTCTCGTGCAATTTCCCGCTGTGCAGACGACGAGGCATGACTGTTGCGATAAATTGCGAAAGGTCCGTTACGTCGATGTTTCAGCGCATTACTTCCGCCGCGAGGTCGCGCATAACCGTCGGCGAGAGATCGGTGGATCGCGGCATGATAGCGGCCTTACGCTTTGCTTCCGACCACAAGACCTCGTCGTTCAAAGGGTGTGTCCAAGCTCTTTAAGTGTTGATCACTGAACAAGGCCTGTAGTTTTTCGCGTGCCGCGTCGGTGGAATATAGCGACCGTGTTCTCTCGATGCCATTTTCGGAGAGTCGGTTCCAAAGCTCCTCCGATTCATAAAGTTCGAGCAAGGCGCGGGCAAAATCTTCCGGCTCGTCGGCGACGAGAATATCTTCATGGTCAGTAAGCATCATTCCCTCGACGGCCAGCGAGGTTGCAATAACCGGTACGCCATAGGCCATACTCTGGTTGATTTTGCCTTTCACACCCGCGCCAAAGCGCAACGGCGCGACGGATAATTTAACGCTATCGAAAAAGGGCCGGACATCGGTCTGCAATCCCGTGACGATGACGTTCTCCGTCGCCAGCGCAACTACCTCAGGCGGCGGTTTCTCGCCGATGATGTAAAACTTCGCGTCGCTCAGATGCTCGTTCACCAATGGATAAATTGCTTCCGTGAAATAGAGCACTGCATCAGTATTCGGGGGATGCTGAAAACCGCCGATAAAGAGAAAATCGCGGCGTAGCGAGAAAGGCGTGGCAGATCCCCGAACATCAACAATGTTAGAGACGATCTCGATTGATTTGGCCGGCCATCTTTCTTTGAGTATTTGATGCTCGACGCTGCTGACGACCCACGTCTCGTCGGCTTGATCAATTAGATCATATTCAAGCCGCTGCTTCTCCTGCGCTTTTTGCCGAAGCTCCAGGTTATCGGTTAGTTCCGCGCCGCGGCTCTCCCGGACAAAATGCAAATCGACCGTATCAAAGATGATGCGGCTTTGCGGCGCACGCAACCGAACATCAGCAATATGCTTGCGGGCAAAATCGCACCGGCTCAGTACCACAGCATCGAACTTCGAGCCATTTGCGATGAGATAGTCGCGCACTTTTTTAACGTAGGGGTGATAAATAACTTCGATCCCGCGTTTCTGGAGCTTGCGGGTATACAGAGGAATGTCGGCCAGATTATCTGGAATGAAAGTCACGCGATGGCCAAGTTGGTGGAGGAGTTTGAGGATTTGGAACATCCGCAGCGATCCTGAATCCCGGTCCGGCATCGGGACATGATGATCGATCACGAGAATGTTTTTTCCACCAGGTGGCGTCTGGTTTAGGAAGGTCAAATCGCCAGTTGCTGGTTTTGTCATCAGCTCAACGGCCCACGTTTCGGCAAACGTTGCGCAATTGATTTCTTGATGTTTTTTTGTTCCTGTCGAGAGATCAACGCCGCCGGTTACACCTTCGTAGTGGATTACCTCACTGAGCGGCTGATATAATACCTTGTGACCGGCCCGGCGAACCTTGAACGATAAGTCAGTATCTTCATAATAGGCGGGCGCATATCTTGGATCAAAGCCTTCGACCCTCTGGAAGAGCGATCTGGGGATCATAAGCGCTGCTGCCGAGCAGTAATCAACTTCCCGAAGATAATTGTATTCGGGTTTTTCTGGATCATCGAACTTGCCGTAGTTCCATCCCGAGCCATCTCGCCATATAATCCCGCCTGCTTCCTGTAAACGACCATCCGGGTAAACGAGCTTCGAGCCGACGATGCCTGCTCGCGGTTCCTCGGCGAAGGTATCCACCAACGCGGTCAGCCAGCCTTCCTTAACAATCGTGTCATTGTTCAAAAAAAGGAGATGTTTGCCGCGTGCCTTTTCCGCACCGCGGTTACAGGAAGCGATGAAACCGGAGTTCGTCTCGTTGCGCACATAAACAACGCCGTCCATCCGCGGGACAAGCTCGGCCGTCTCATCCGTGGAGCAGTCGTCAACAACGATTACTTCGAAGGTCGACCGTTCCTCGGCAGCTTGTAGCGAACCAAGACAGGCGTGAGTGTATTGAAACTGATTGAACACCGGAATGATGATCGAAACCTCGACATCTTCGTGCGTGGGAAAATGCATCGATTCAACAGGCAGCGATGGAACGGGAGGTCCAACAGCCTCGGAGCTTTGAGTATTTTTTCCCGAATCGACGCACGGCCATTTTGGTACGGTCGGGAATTGAAGCGCGCTGATTTGCTCTTCAATTTTCGCGATTTCAGGATGGGAAGCTCGCCATTCCGAATAGGCGGCCACGATCTTTTCGAGATGGCCATAACCCATCGAGACTTTGCCAGGAAATAATTTTGCTTCAATTGCGGTCTTCGGATTTGCCAATTTCCAGCGACGTGAAGAACGCAGACGCGCTGCGGCCTTTTCAGCATCATCGAGCAGGCGCGAGAGCTTCCTAACACTCCAAAGCTGTTTGCGCAGCCGATCTGTCAGCTCCACTCCGCGCTGCTCCTGTTCCGCCAGACTTATGCTTTTGCTGTGGAGAAGGCCGTTGATTTCCGCAAGACGGTTTCTCAGATCAGCCATATTTTCGTTAAGCTTTGCAAGTTCTCCTTGGTGTGCCGCTTCGCTTCTTTGGTGCGCCGCTTCCTGCTCGGAGAGCTTTGCTTGCAGTTCGCTACAGTTTGCGAAAAGTTCGTGCATCTGCAGCCGATAGGCCTCCGCTTGCGCCGTTTGTTTGGACTCTGCGGCTTTAGAAATCGCTTCAGGCTCGAAGCCGCACGCCAAGAAGCGTTCAACCCTGCTAACCTGATCGACCTTTTCCCGGAATAAGGCTGCGACCGCGGGCCATCTGGCGTCGGCATCCACGCCAATAGCTTGATTTTCGACAAACGGATCGGCCAGTTTACAGAATTGCTGCGCGACGGGGTCATCGTGCAATTGGCTAAACAGAAAGAGAGCCTCGCCCTGTCGCTCGCAGCGATCGCAAAATCCTTCAAATGTAAGCGGTCTTGTCATGTAGCTCACTGCTGCGCGATGAAACACCACGTGGAATCCAAATTTCGAAAGCCGATATGCCAATTCCATGTCCTCTATAATTGTCCGGAACTCGCGATTAAAGACGCCGTGTTTAGCGAGAAACGATCGCTTACATGAAGAGCGTCCACCCCAAAAGTAGGTGAAATCGAGGATTTGCCCGTCCTTGAGATCGCCGTAAGCAAAAAGGAAGCGCCCGAGATCTGTGACGTAACGCATGAGATACGTGACTGGAAGCGTTGGCGCCCATGTCGTGTATCCTAAGACGGCTACGTTTTCCTTTGGCTGCTGCTCGTGGGCTTTAAGATGTTCCTCCAGGAGACGGTGATCGGCGATATCGTCATCGTCGGCAAAAAGCAAAATCCTGGCGCGGGCCGCCAGAATACCGATGTTCTTCGCGGCTGATATGCCTGAGTTTTCGATGTGGAGATAATTTAATGGCATCCGCGAGGCGAAGCTGCGGCAAATTTCCGGGGTCGCGTCCTGCGAACCGTCATCCACGACAACAACCTCGTACTGGTCCGTTGGCAAAGTTTGCGCGGCCAAGCTTTCAAGAGTAGCACCGAGCATCTCCGCGCGGTTAAAAGTCGGAATAATAACACTGATCCGCGGGACCTTGGTGTTCACCGTGTTCTCCCTATTGCCGTTGTCGATCTTGAGCATTATTCGCAATGAACCTCATGATCTGTGGAGGCTTTCGCCGCTGTGGGGGTCGCACGTTTTGAATTTATCCCGAATACTAACAGGAAACCAAGAGTTAACCTTTTACCATGTCCGGCGCCTCCCGCAGATCGTAGATTAAGCATGTGTCTTCTTCAGATGCCAGAAGCTGGTGATGTTGCTCGAGGTGTTCTTTTAACCCGGGGTACTCTTCGAGCAGTTCGAATGCGTCACGCGGGACCAGCAGGAACTCGCCTCCCTTTGCCCTTAAGGTCTCAAGTTGCTCGATCGCCTCGGTGGTATCGGCAGGGTAGTGTATTCGCCGATCATTGACAAAAACATAGACGACGCCTGGCGAGCCGTCGCCCGTGTCCCAGCTGAGCGTTGTCTTCGCGAGCTCGGTTCCAGATGGTACCGGGTCAGGAGATGCCTTGATGAAAGGTCCGCTTTTGCGCGGCTCCTGTTCGGAACGCGGCGAGCAAAGGCGGGTTGCATTTTGCGTGACCGTGACCGACGCGAGCAACTCGTCTTGCGCCGGGCCTCTGTACAAGCGGAACTCGTAGGTCCCGCCTGCTGCGATCCAGGATGCCTCGGCCGAACCAGCGGAGCCCGACGCGAAAAGCCGTTGCGTTGGTTTGCTGGAACGATCCGGGAAGACCCGGGCTTGGTACCCTTGGAACTGCCGTAGATCCTGGTTGGCCATGCTCATTACCAGCACAACAGCCGCCGGCGGCAAAGTTCTTTGTACGATCTCGGCAATGGAGCGTGCGGCGGCCAGCTCTTTTCGCCGAGCTGACACCAGGGGCTTAACAATATGGTTGAATCGAAAGTCCAGCTTGGCATTCATCATTTCATAAAACGCAATGCGCGCTTCCAACTTTTGAACCGTGTCAAGCCTCGACCACAATCCGCCGCCATGAATCCTATATACTCCAAGAAACTCATCAATGTACCCGATGTTGCCATGTTGAGCGCATAAAATGAAGAGAGGCCAGTCCTCGAACATGAGGTTACTATACCAATCGGGAAGGTCGCCAACCGCATTTTTCCGAAACATCGCCGTACAGGTCGCGATAAAATTGTATTGCCAAAGGTCCTCAAGAGACGAGATCTGCTTTTGATCTGCGAAGTTGTAGGGAAGGGGAACATGGCTTCCGTCTTCGTAGATTCTTAGCGCGTTATGAAAGCAGAGCGCGCACTCAGGATGGGCATCTAGAAAATCCACCTGCTTCTGCAGTTTGACAGGAGAAGTCCAGTAGTCATCGCCGTCTAGCATGGCGATGTATTTGCCTTGCGCTAATTCAAACGATCGAGCAAAGATTCGACTGGCGCCGTTCCCTAAGTTTTCCGCCGGCAGCAAGAGACGAATTTTCCCGGGATTTCGGCGTTGAAAATCAAGGACAATAGAGCGTGTTCGATCAATAGAGCAATCTTCCCCGATGTTGATCTCGTAATCGAAATCCGTTTTTTGCATTAGGACGCTATCGAGAGCCTGTGCAATGTATCTCTCGTGATTGTAGGTTGTTATCAGAACGCTAACTTTCATGTTACTAAAGCGAATCGCGCCCCCAACTGTTAGGTGCGCAGCAACCGTGCGGTCAAGAGGTTCTCACGGATGGGAAAAAATAGGCTTTACCGAGAATCGCTCTTTCACGGCTTCCGTGTGCTCAACAACAACTTAATCATGTCGCAGATCGTATTAGCTTCGGCGGAGGTCACTGCGGGGCCTGTTGGCAGACAAAGCACTTTCTTCACGAGCCTCTTGGTTTGCGGCAGGCGCAAGCCAGCTCGAGGATCATTGGCGCGATGACCAATGCCCCCGAGCATGACCGCCGAATCGCACATCGCAGAGGATCGCTCCTAGTGCGGAAAAGATTCGCCGGTAGCCGCCTTCCGAGCAAAAGTGGTTGTCTCCACGAGATGAATATCGGTATAGACTGGCGGATGAATCTCTTCCAGAGCAAGTAGTCTGGATCCGTTATGATCCTTCGCGTATTCCCGCGGATTAGAATTATGGATCGCGATGATGCCGCCGACCTTTAGCATCGGAAACCAGCTTTCGTAAGCCAGTCGCGCCCCTTGAGGGGAGTGATCCCCGTCCAGAAACAACAGATCAATCGGATGCCGCCAGCTCTTTGAGATCTCGTCAGCGCTACCTTGGTGAACCTCCACCCAGTTCTGCAGATCAGCGGCATGAATATTTTCGTGGAAGCATTGCCGAAGCGGTTTTCCCTCGTTCCCCTCGAGTATATTATTATAAATTGGAACAGAAAATGCATCGCCAGAGCCGTCGAACGGATCGACACAATGCAGTTTTCCTGAGCCACGAAGCTTCAGGGCTGCCCCGAGCAGAACGGAACTAGATCCAAGAAACGAACCGATCTCCACAACCACGCAATTATCGGGCAGCGATGACACCAGTGACGCCATTGCTTTAGCTTCTTCGCCTCGTAGCCAACCGGGAATTTTCGCCGACGCTCGCATATACTCGGCAAGTGGTCCGTAACGCGCGAGTTCCTCGACGGAAATTTCCTCCACCCAACGTTCTTGCACCGGCACTGCGAGATGCTCTTTCTCTCCCATGATCACGATGAATTCGCTCGTACTATAGGCAGGCAAGTAGCCCGTGTCACGAATACGTTTGCTTTCGGTAATGCCGCGGTAATAAGCACGGTCAAATTTTGCCTCAAAACAGACGCAGCGCGAATGCGTCTTGATTCAGGGCGTTCTCGGCGAGATTGGTCGAAGCGCTTTCTCGTATCAATCCGGAACCGCCGTAGCGGATATTCTTACTTCAATACTTTTTCAACAATCTCATCCACGACTGCTTCAATCGCCTGCGTGGCATCGACCAGCATCGCGTTCATCCTTTGATAGTATGCTTCTGCTCTCTTTTGCTCCTCAAGTATCGATGCGTATTCATGGGGTTGCTTTCCAAAGCGGTTGGTCGTGCGTGTGGTAATTCTTTTTTTAAGCGTCTCTTTATCGACAATTAAGGCAACGATTCGCGAAAACAGATCGCAGACTTCTTCATCGTTCGATGCGCCTCCGCAGAGGAACACTGGATTGTCCTTGCCCTGTAACGCCAGACGTTCGACGCCCTCTCGAGACATTTTCCATGTGTGACGCGCATACCACTCCGGGCTACGGTCTTGCGCGTTTTTAGG
>QHNJ01000007.1:0-23748 GCA_003218395.1 Verrucomicrobiota bacterium | reverse complement strand
CAGAACCTGAAACACCCGTGATGTATATGAGTGGCATGGTGATGTATCATATCAACGCTTGAGCAATCGACACAACAGTAATTGATCGCGGGGAACTTGCTCTTCGAGAGCTCAATAACCTTCTCAAAGTGATCGATCACGACGGCTTCGGGCGGCAACATTCTTCATGCTGTTTCCACAAGTGAGTGCGCGACGGCGGGCTCTTTTCGCTCAGCAGATCTTGTCCTATGGCTCAGCTTACTTGCCACATAATCGTGCAACCATTGTGAAATCTCTTGTTTCTTAAAGGTATCAGCAAAGCGTATCGTTTCTAACGCCGTTATAGCCCAATATAGTGCTTCTCGCTCTTCTAAGTGCTCTGCATCTAAACCGTACTGTTTTGCAAAAGCCTGTTTATCGCCATGACGACCAGGCCACCAAAAGTCGAAGTTTGCAAAATCTTCCATCCAGTCGCCATAACTGATTTTAGCCCAGTCAATGAAAGCCGCTACTTCGCCATTACATATAAGCATATTGTCAAAGCCCAGGTCGCCATGTACTAAGCGACGCCGTTCAGATGCAAAAGGTAGATTCCCTGTAGCCTGAGCGATAAACTTATCTGTTAGTGTCAGGTCTAGCCCAATATTTGTCGCATGCGACCGAACACTTTCGGCATCGAATCGTTTTAATTCGCATGCGAGTTTCTCATGCCAAGAACCAAATTCTCCGTTATCAGTTTTGAGATCAATCGGCCCGTAACCTGAGCTACCGCTGATATCAATAGTAAAAATAGCTGCATACGCATTAAGTATCTTTGGCTGCATGCTGTCGATTTCAGCCTGCTTGATAGTGTCCGACGGTACGCCATCAATATACTCGCTTATGCAATAAAACGAATCCCCGCCAAACATACCGATTTCCAAGACTTTTGGAACGGGTAATCTACCGTGAAGCTTTTCATGCGCGTACTCGTCATGCAAGAAATCATCTTCTCCGAGCGCAATGCGCAATACCAGCTTGTCGCCTCTACGGTTCTCAAAGTAAAGCGCTTGGTTGCTATGGCCTTCTTGTAAGGACTTAATTGAGCTGGGGTCGGCGCCTTTGGAGGTTTGGAGAAAATGCCGTATTTCTTCTGTCGAATGCGTTGTCTTCATAGGCTTGCGTGTGGCGGAGTGTATATCTTCCGTCGGTTTGCGAAGCGGACCGGTCACTTGTTAGGACGTTTGCTTTTTCGTCGAATGTGGACCCCGCCGGAACCGTGTCGCTCAGCGTATGTCGCGCTGTCGGGCCGACCGACTCGCTGCAACCCGTCCAGCGCCTTTGCTCGAATAAACCCTTTCATCTTAAAAGCATTGAAAACCCACCAGTAAAGGCTGTGCAGTTGACGTTCCAGCAACGCCCGCGCTTCCTCCGTTTCTCTAATGCCCGAGTTTCGATTGATGGTCTTTTCCTTCGGGCGCCGAATCTTCTTGCCTGCTGATGCGAGCTTCCCGTCTCGGCGCGCCTGTTTTCTGGGAGGCTTCGTGCGCGAGTCTCGCACTACATCGGCAGAATCATCGCTGCTCGGCGGAATGGGGGAATCGGTTTTTGCGGAAGGCTTCATCAGGTTCGCTCAACAAACCGCGTTGCCGGTGAGAGTCAAGCTCGTCACCGCGATCGTCTTTATAGTCCAGTTTTAGAAGGAGGCAAAACTCCTCGATGACGAGGGCTTGTCGGCGATCTACCTTGCGTTGATGGATCGGATTGACGGACGAACCGGCGACCAACTGCGCCCAGTGGCGTTCGATCTGGGCATTGCGCCATATGCCGACGGCTCAGTGCTTGTTACTGTGGGCAACACGCGTGTGATCTGCGGCGTGACCATTGAGGAAAACGTGCCCCGCTGGATGAAAGAGCAAGGCGTAACCGGCGGCTGGCTGACCTCCGAATACTCGATGCTTCCGTACTCGACCCAGACCCGAAAACCGCGCGACATTGCAAAGGGTCGAATCGATGGCCGCAGCATGGAAATTCAACGTTTGATTGGGCGATCGCTGCGCGCAGTTGTCGACCTTGAAAAGCTTGGGCCACGCACGATCTGGGTGGATTGCGACGTCTTGCAAGCCGACGGCGGGACACGTACAGCAGCAATCACCGGGGCGAGCCTGGCTGTAGCAATAGCGTGCCGAAAACTTGCGAAGGAAAAGAACCTCGACGCGCCGCCGGTTCGAAAATTGGTCGCGGCAGTAAGTGCCGGTGTTCTCGATGGGCAGGCAATCGTTGATCTCAATTACGAAGAGGACAAACTCGTCACCGTCGATTTCAATCTCGTGGCCACTGAAGACGGCGAATTCGTAGAAGTGCAAGGCTCGGGTGAGGAAGCGACTTTTGCGCAATCACAACTGAACGAAATGCTGGCGCTTGGACGCAAAGGGATCGCTGAATTGATCGCGGCACAGCGTGCTGTGCTCGCGCGATTGATGGTGACACCGCCGGCGGGCTAAATCATTTGGTAGGCCGGAAACGATAAGCTAAACCGCAAGATCGAGATGAAGAGGTCGCTCATTACCGGCATCACAGGACAGGATGGCAGTTATCTCGCTGATCTACTGCTTGAGAAAGGCTATGAAGTGCACGGGATCATTCGTCGCGCGAGCACCTTTAACACTGCACGTATCGATCATCTTTACGCCGATCCCCACATCAACGGCGTCCGAATGTTTCTGCATTATGGAGATCTCAGCGACTCCGTGAATTTGGTAAAGCTTCTTTACGAATTGAAGCCGGATGAAATTTACCATCTGGGCGCGCAAAGCCATGTGCGGGTGAGCTTCGACATTCCCGAGTACACTTCCGATGTCACCGCTGTTGGCACGATCCGCATTTTGGAAGCGATCCGCGAAGCCGGATTGCGTTCGCGTTTTTACCAGGCGTCGAGCAGCGAAATGTTTGGCAAGGCGCAACAAGTGCCGCAGACTGAGAAGACGCCATTCTGGCCGCGCAGCCCGTATGGCGTGGCAAAAGTTTTTTCATTTTGGGCGACAGTTAATTATCGCGAGAGCTACGGCCTTTGCGCAAGCAATGGCATTTTGTTCAACCACGAAAGCCCGCGCCGCGGGGAAACTTTCGTCACTCGCAAGATCTCGCGTGCCGTCGCCGCGATCAAACGCGGACTGCAAAAGGAATTGTTCCTCGGTAACTTGGACGCGAAACGCGATTGGGGATATGCACCGGAGTACGTCGAAGGCATGTGGCGAATTCTTCAGCTTGGAGAAGGGGACGATTTCGTGTTGGCTACTGGTGAAACGCACACCGTGCGCGAGTTTGCCGAAGCGGCTTTTTCACATGTCGATCTTGATTGGAAAGAATTCGTCAAACACGACCCACGTTATGAGCGGCCAGCGGAAGTTGAGCATTTGGTCGGGAACGCTTCCAAAGCCAAAAAGATTCTCAATTGGGAACCGACGGTACGATTCCACGAGCTTGTCCGCATCATGGTTGACGCAGACATGGAATTGCTTTCGCGCAGAACTCCGAGAAAACATCTCGGCAAATTGCCATAGGGTAGGGACGGCGCGTCGCGCCGTCCGGACATCGCAGCGCGATGCCCCTACCGAATCACAAACGGCGCCGGATTTGTTTCGGCCATCGAGCTGGCCGAGACGAGGCTGGGAATGACGTTAGCGAGTGGGGCATCGATGATGGTCACTGCTGCGCCTGGCCCGACGATTTCATATAAACTTATGATATCGCTGGAGCGCATCCGGATGCATCCGTAACTCACAGGCAGGCCAATGTTCCTTTCCTCGGGTGTGCCGTGAATATAGATGTCCCGAGCAAACGCGTTCGCATTTTGTGCCTCACGTCCGCGCAACCAAATAATGCGGGTAACGATCGGATCGCGACCGGGGGAATCCGGCGCGACGATTTCGCCTGTGCGACGTCGATCCTTGAACACCGCGCCAGGCGGGGCATTGTCGCCAATTTTCTCCGCGATCTCCAGCTTGCCCAGTGGAGTGCAACTGCTGCCCGGCCAATCGCCCAGTCCGAACTTGGACGTGGAGACGGGATAAACGGCGATCAGGTTACCTCGATTGAGAAGCGCTAATTTTTCTTCCCGTGTGCTGATGACGATGTGGTGCTGCGCGTCCGGCGCGGCACAGGAGGAGATGATGAGCGCGATCGCCCCTACAAACGCGGCGCGAGTGAGGATGTCGATCGGGTTGCGAATTGTCATGAGCGATTGAACCTAAAAAAGTTTTCCGCCGTTTCCGTGGTGGCCTCGGCGATTTCCTGCAACGGCACGCCGCGCGCGGCCGCGATCGTCTCTGCTACGATGCGCGTGTGCGCCGGCTCACACCGTTTCCCGCGAAACGGCACGGGTGCGAGATATGGACAATCGGTTTCGACCATGAACTTCCAAACGGGAACCTTGGCCGCGACCTCGCGCACGTTCGCGCCGTTCTTAAATGTGACGATGCCGGTGAATGAAACGAGATGATCGAGGTCGAGAACTTCGTTCGCCTGTTCGAGCGTGCCGCCAAAGCAATGAAAGACGCCGCGCAGTTTTCCGGTGTACGGCTTCATGATTTCGAGAGTGTCGTCCCACGTGTCGCGTTGATGAATCACGACATTAAAGCGCAACTCAGCGGCGAGATCGAGTTGTTGCTGAAAAAGACTGGCCTGCCGCGATTTATAGGCGCCGTCTTGTATGTTTGCTTCGATCTCCTCTTCGACCTCACCCTGCAGCGCGCGAGCGAAAACCTGCACGTTCTTCTCTTTTGCAGCTTGGACACTCGGCAAATGATGATAATCCAGACCTGTCTCGCCAATCGCGACCACGCGCGGGCTGTTCGCCAGCTCGCGCAACGGCGTCATGACGTCGTCCTGGGCTTTTTCGGCATACATTGGGTGGACGCCAATTACCGCGTAAATGTTCGAATATCTCTCGGCAAGATCCACCGCGCGCCGGCTGCTCTCGATTGAGGTGCCGATCGTGATGATGCGCGTGACACCGGCCTCATTCGCGCGACGAAGCACATCATCGAAATCGTTAGCGAAATCGAGATAATCGAGATGCGCGTGTGTTTCAATCAGCATGTTGTCATTCCAGACAGAATCGAGAGTTTAGAGATGAGCGTTGAGTGTCGAGAGTTCATGGACGATGGCTTTCTTTTCTCAACGCTCAACTAAAGACTCTCAACTTCTTTGCTACCATTCGAGCACTGTGCCTGCCCAGGTGAGACCAGCACCGAACACAACCATCAGAATGTAATCGCCCGGCTTGATCCGTCCGCTGCGATTGGCTTCGTCGAGCGCGATGGCCACGGCGGCAGCGGATGTGTTTCCATAACGATCCAGGTTTACGTAGAATTTTTCGAGCGGAATGCCGATGCGATCGGCAATCGCTTCGATGATGCGCAAGTTAGCTTGATGCGGAATAACGCACGCGATGTCGTGGATGGACAAGCCAGCTTGTTCGAGTGCTTTCTTCGATGCCCGAATCATGGCGGTTACCGCTTGCTTGTACACTTCTTTGCCGATCATGTGGATGGTGTTCAAATTGAGATCGACGTTTTCACGCGTGATCGGGCAACGCGAACCGCCGCCCGGCATAAATAAGATGTCGGTATAATGACCGTCGGTGCCAATGTGAGTGCTAATTACGCCGTGAGCGCTGCCGCGGTGGCGCAAAACTGCGGCGCCAGCACCGTCACCGAAAAGCACGCAAGTATTGCGATCGGTCCAGTTAGTAATCGATGTCAATTTCTCGGCACCGATTACCAGAACGGTGTCGTGCGTGTGTGAGGTAATGAATTGCTGTGCGATCTCTAGTCCAAAGAGAAAGCCTGCACAGGCTGCGGAAATGTCGAGGCAAGCGGCATTGGTCGCACCGATTTTCTTTTGAACGAAACAGGCCGTTGCGGGAAATAGCATATCGGGAGTGGCCGTTGCGACCAGAATGAGATTGATTTCTTTCGCCGAAATCTTTGCTTGTTCGATCGCTCTCAGCGCTGCTTTGGCGGCCATTTCGCTGGTGGTCTCATCTTTCGCGGCAATGCGGCGTTCCTTAATGCCTGTGCGAGTAGTGATCCAATCGTCGCTGGTATCGACCATGCGCGAGAGATCTGCGTTGGTCAGAACTTTTTCCGGTACATAACTGCCCGTGCCGATGATTGAGACTGTGCGGAGCGGTTTAGCGGAGCGCGGGCTCGAGCGAGGCTGTCGTTTCATTGTAACGGCGAATCTCCTCGACGATATGCGGGTTCACCTGCTGTTCAATCGACTCTGCCGCCACCCGCAACGCATTTTTGGTAGCCAACGGAGTGCTTGCTCCATGTGCAATAATGCAGATGCCATTCACGCCGAGAAGCGGACTGCCGCCGTACTCTTCGTAATTCGTCTTGTCCTTAATGGTTCCAATGGCATTCCTCGCGAGAAAGCCGCCGGCTTTTCGCATCGCCGTACGCATGAGCTCGTGCTTGAGCCATTGAAACATCGCCACGGCGATCGATTCACACGTTTTCAAGATCACGTTGCCGACGAACCCGTCGCAGACGACAACTTCAACCGGATCTTCAAAGAGATGACGGCCTTCTATGTTGCCGACGAAATTAAGCGAACTTGGTTTCAACATCTTGAACACTTCCTTGGTCAACTCGGTGCCTTTAACATCCTCGTCGCCGAGTGAGACCAAACCAACGGTCGGATTCTTGTAATGAAGAACATGACGTGAGTAGACCGAGCCCATGAACGCGTATTGAAGAAGATGTTCTGGGCGCGCATCGATGTTAGCGCCTGCGTCGATTAAAACGAAGACATTCGTTTCGGTCGGAAGTACCGCTGCGATACCGGGGCGATCGATTCCTGGCAACGTGCGAAGCTTAATCGTGCTCGCTGCGACGGCCGCGCCGGTGTGACCCGCAGTCACGATTGCATCTGCCTGGCCGCGCTTCACGAGATCGACTGCGCGGCTTACTGATGAATCCTTCTTTCGCCTGACCGCCGACCATGCACGGTCGCTCATATCCACTACCTGCGTCGCGTGGGTGATCTCGATCCGGTCATCGTTGCAGCCGTGCTTCTTGAGTTCTGCTTCGATCTGTGCCGAGTCGCCGACGAGAAAAAGTTTATTGATGTGCCGGTACTCACGCAGCGCCATGACGGCGCCAGCGACGAGGTTAGGCGGGCCAAAGTCACCGCCCATCGCATCCAGGGCGATCTTCATCGGTGCGAAATTTTGCAAACTAGAGCGGCTGATTGCAAAGCGAAAAATGCAGAGGCGCACGCCGCGACGAGCGCCTGGGTCTTATGATCGCCGGCTGACACAGGGCGCCGATACGATTTACTTGCCTTCGAGCGTCAACACCTGTCGCCCGCGGTAGTAACCGCACGATGGGCACGCAATGTGAGAGGCAACAGTGCTGCCACATTGCGAGCATTTGTTTAGGTGCGGGGCATGCCAGCGGTTCGCCGCTCTGCGCATGCGCAACCGCATTTTCGATGTTTTGCGTTTCGGGACCCCCATGGCCGGCCTTCACGGAAGCACATCATCGGGAAAATACAAACGCCGACGAGAAGTGATTTGTTAGAACAGTTACAAGGTCATAAAGGGAGATCGTCTCCCGTTTTAAACGTCTGTAATCCTCGTAACCTTTTAAGCGTTTAACCTTTCAACTTCAGTTTATCCAGCGCACTCCAATCCGATTCGCGATTCGCACCTTGCTCGGCAGTTTCGATTTGTTTCGGCTTACAGATTCGGCCAGCATCGCGATCGCAATGCGGGTGCGCCGGCAGATTCAGCAAAACATCTTCGCGCATGAATGGCGTAAGATCGATCGTCTCCGGCCCGCGCAGCTCCGTGTGCACCGCAAATGCCGGCACCTGAACTTCGTGCACGAATTTCTCCAGACACGATACGCAACGCAGCTCCATCGGCTGCGACAGCGATCCGCTCGCCCACAGCGCGCCACCTGCAACACCGAGATCGACATTGTAATGTAGCGGTCCGACACAACGAATTCCATCCGTTTCCAGCTCGGGAATCGGGCATTCTTCGTCCCCTTCGAGGTGCAGACCTTCGGTTGGGATTTGCTTCAGATGAACCTTCATCGATTAAATTTCCTGTTGAGCGCCTTGGCTACGCAAGCCGGAACAAAACTGGAGACATGACCGCCGAGGCTCGCGATTTCTTTCACGATTCGGGAACTGAGGTAAGTGTACTCCTCCTTCGGCATCAGGAAAATCGTTTCCACGCCAGTTTCGAGTTTTCGATTCATCAACGCCATTTGAAATTCAAATTCGAAATCGGAAACGGCGCGCAAACCGCGGATGACCGCGCCGGCCTTTTCCGTCTTGGCGAATTCGACAAGCAATCCCTTGAGCTCGGCGATGCGGACACTGTCGATCTTGCCGGCGGTTTCTCGAAGTAGATCGAGACGTTCCTTCAGCGAGAAAAGCGGTTGTTTCTCGTCATTATGCGCCACCGCCACAATGACCTCATCGAACAGTTTTCGCGCACGCTTGATAACATCGAGGTGACCGTTGGTCACCGGATCAAAACTGCCTGGATAGATTGCGCGCCTCATAAGCGGGATTGCAACCGGAAAATCAAACATCAAACGTCAAACATCAAACTTTTCTGCGGTTGCCGAATGGCGTGAAAGCCGGAGATTGGTCTGCGCCTCTCATGATCAATCCATCGCGTTATCGCACGATTGCTGTGGCGAGCACGTTTTCTCCGCGGTTTAAACAGGTAATTGCCGAAGCGAAGCGAATTCGGGACAGGTTTTCATCTGAGTTTCATCTGATTTATGTAGGCGAACGCAATGAGGAAACGGCCAAGAAGTTTAGAGATGCGCTTGCGCAGCTACAGCTTCCGTTTGATTCACCGATTCATTACGAAAAAGGCGACCCAGCCGAAGCTATTCTCCGCGTACTCGCCGAGCAGAAGATCGATATGGTCGTCGCCGGCGCGCTCGAAAAGGAGGTAGTATTGCATCCATTTCTTGGCAATGTCGCGCGACGCCTTGTGCGAGAAGCCAGCGGTTCGGTCATGCTCTTTACCAAGCCCGAAGTGAAGCCAAAACCGCTGCGCCGAATTGTTTTTGTTGCAGATTATCCCGAGCACGGATTGCGCGCATTGAAAACAACATTGGCCCTCGCCTTAGCGGAATCCTGTGAGCGGCTTTATGTTATTCGAATTATCACGGCGTTTGACCAGGCGCGCGCGTCGATTCGTGCGGATGCCGGGGAGGGTGAAAAACCTAAAACGAAGGACGAGGAAGAAGACGCGCTGGAGAAATTCGTTTTGTCAGCTGGCGCGACCGAGGTTCCAATCGAGGCGCGCTGTATCCGCGGCAATACTGGCTTAGCTGCTTCGGATTTTGTTCAATCGGTAAAAGCAGACTTGCTGGTGGTGTCGATGTCAAAGAACCGCGATGCGATCCAGCGACTGCCGAGTAATATCGCCTGGATCACCGATGTTATTCCCTGTAATCTTTGGGTAATTAGGTAGCGACGGCGCTCCCGGGCCATCCATGGACATCGCAGCGCGATGTCCCTACCATTGTCGACACTGCAATGGAGCACCCGTTTCAACCATATGGCTTGCCGCATCTCACGGTCATTTTTCTTACAATCGTCTTGCCGTTTGTGCTTGCTGCCATCGTGCGTTACACAAAATCGTCGCGCATCGAACGCGCCATTATCGCTGTTCTCTCAACCGTACTAATCGTCAACTATATCGCCTACCTAATTTTCGTTCGCAGCTATGGCATGGTGACGTGGCGGCAAATGCTGCCTTTGCAACTGTGTGACTGGGGCATGGCTGTGGTAATCATTGCAATGTGGACCGGAAATCAGCGCTGGTTCGAAGTGGCATATTTCTGGGGGATTGGCGGCACGCTCCAGGCGGTGCTCACGCCCAATTTGCGTTTTGGTTTTCCAGATTTGCGGTTCATCAGCTTTTTTACTTCGCATTCCGGTATTATTATCGGCGTAGTCTTCCTAATGTTGATCCGCCGATACCGGCCATATCCCATGTCGATCGTGCGCGTGTTTCTGTGGTCGGAGTTTTATTTTGTGGTCACCCTCATTGCCGACCAGCTAACGGGTTTTAACTACGGATTTCTGCTCCATAAACCGGAAGCGTTTTCCATTTTAAATTTTCTCTCCGATTCACGCCCGCTCTACCTTCTGGAAATGCACGGGGTCGCGTTACTCTTTTTCCTGGGGTTGTATGCGCCGTTTGCGATCGTCGACCTTGTGAGCAAGAAAGAGTTGTCGCAAAAATAATGCGACAGGCACAGACTGCCGTTACAATCTTTCATTGTGAAAACAAAGCCATTGCGCGTCGGCAAGGTCACGATCGGCGGGAAACGCCCGGCGTTCATTCTCGGCCCATGCGTGATCGAGTCGGAAAAGTTCGTGTGGCGCATGGCAAAGAAAATCGCCAAAATCTGCCGAGCCGAAGACGTCAATTTTATTTTCAAAGCCTCATATGACAAGGCGAACCGGACTTCGCTGCGTTCCTTCCGCGGACTCAGCGCACGCGAAGGCTGCGAGATTCTTTCGACCATCGGTCGCGAGTTGAAGATTCCGGTCACAACGGATGTTCATTTGCCAGTGGAAGCCGACATTGCCGGCGAAAAGATCGACATGTTGCAAATCCCAGCGTTTCTCTGTCGGCAAACTGATTTACTGCGCGCCGCCGCGGAAACGGGTCGCGCGATTAACGTTAAAAAAGGCCAGTTCCTCGCGCCATGGGATGTTCGAAATATTGCCGACAAGCTAATCGCCTTCGGTAACCCAAAATTCTGTTTCACGGAACGCGGCACCACGTTCGGCTATAACAATCTCGTGGCCGATATGCGATCGCTCTATTGGATTCGTGAGGCAGGATACCGGGTAGTCTTTGATGCGACCCATTCTGTTCAGCGGCCTGGGGGCCTAGGGGACTCCACTTCGGGTGATAGCGTTCTCGCGCCGGCGCTGGCGCGGGCGGCGATGAGCGTGGGATGCGATGGCATCTTTATGGAGGTCCACGAAAATCCGGGGCGCGCTTTGTCGGATGGGCCGAACCAGATTCCGCTACGGGATTTGCCGAAGCATTTGCGCATGTTAAAGGCTATTCATGCTGCTGTCTCGTAGCAACCGCATCGCAAACTGGAGCTGGTTCGTTTTTGTATTAGCGGTCTTGTTGTCGATTGCGACATCGGCAAATCATTTGTTTGCCCAGTCAAAAGGCAGCAAAAAGAAACAAGCTCGCACCACAGTAACGTCTGGTGTTTCTCCCGGCGAGCAGAGCTTGACCAATATTCCGTTACCCATCGGCCACGAAGCCAAAGGCCTTGTGTTGCCGGATTTCGATGGCGAAGGCCATTTGCGGGGAAGGTTTGAAGCAGGGACTGCGCGACGGATTGACCAAGAGCACGTTGGCTTTCAACATCTTAAGATAACGACGTACACCCCGGAAAGTCAGCCCGATCTGCAAATCGACATGCACACGTCGGTGCTTGACTTGAAAACCCGCATCCTAAGCTCTCAGGAGCGCTCAACGATTCAGCGCGCGGATTTCAATATCGTAGGTGATTCAGTACAGTTCGACACGAATACGAGGACCGGACGATTGATCGGCAATGTGAAAATGGTGATCACTGAGCAATCACATCTGACAGGGAAAACAAACACGGACGAATGAAAAAATTGGCGGCATTGATCCTGTTTATCAGCTGCGCGCCGGCTGCGCTTTTGCAGGGGCAGATCGCCGCTTCCCCATCGAGTTCTGCTGCACCGGTGAAGAAAGCGGAGAAAGCAGAGGCAAAAGGAGACTCCTCTACGAACAAATTGTTTGGCGCAAGCAACACGCTCCAGTCCAATGAGCCGACCACGACGGAAATCTATGCCGATGAGGCGTTCTTTGATTCAACCAAGAACAAGGGCATCTTTAGCGGCCGCGTGAAGGTAACCGATCCGCGCTTCAATCTTCAATCTGACAGACTGACAGTGTTCATTACGAAGGGACAAAACCAGGGCCTCGAGAAAGCTATCGCAGAGGGAAACGTTGGACTGGTCCGCGACCGCCCTGATCCGAACGGCGGACCACCAACGCGCGCAGTCGGTCGAGCCGATAAAGCTGTCTACACAGCTGCCACGGGAGATGTTGAATTGACAGGAACGCCGCGTGTGCAGGAAGGATTAAACATGCACGTGGCGACCAGTGCGGACACAGTGATGATTATTAACCAGAACAGCCAACTAAGGACGCACGGACCGAGCCGCACTGAGATTCGCCAGGAGCCGAAAGAAGAAACAAAGGGCGAAACGAAGCCGGCAAAGCCTCCTCAGATCTCGCCGGCCCCGCCTTTGCCGAAACCATGATCAGCCAAACTGCGCCTCTCTCCACCACTAAAATTGCTGCGCCGCCCGCGGCAAAGAGGGAAACCGTCCTGACCACCGACCAACTCGTGAAGATTTACGGTGGCCGGGCGGTGGTGGACGGGATCAACATGCATGTTGGCGCCAGCGAAATTGTGGGACTACTCGGCCCGAACGGCGCAGGTAAAACGACCAGCTTTTACATGATTGTCGGCCTCGTCAGGCCAAACAGCGGGCGTGTGATTTTTTCTGAGACTGATGTCACCAACTATCCCATGTACAAACGCGCGCGGCTCGGCATGGGTTATCTACCGCAGGAGGAATCGATCTTTCGGAAGATGACCGTGGAGGAAAACATCATGGCAATATTGGAAACGCTTCCGCTGAGTAAAACCGAGCGGCGGAATCGTTGCGATCAACTGCTGCACCAGTTCGGCATTGAGCGGATCGCGAAAAATGTCGCACTCACCTTGAGTGGCGGTGAAAAACGTCGCTTGACCATTGCGCGTTCGCTGGTGACAAAACCGAAGCTGTTGATGCTCGACGAACCATTCAGCGGCGTCGATCCCATCGCCGTCTACGATGTACAACAGATCATCGTGAACCTGCGCAAATCAGGGCTGGCCATTATGATTACAGACCACAATGTACGCGAGACCCTATCGATCGTGGATCGCGCCTATTTGATTTACGATGGCCGCGTCGAGAGTGAGGGTACAAAAGATTTTCTTATCAACGATCCTATCAGCCGTCAGCTTTACCTGGGCGAACGCTTCAAGATGTAATTGCCGGCCGTCGCAGCATGGGTTGCAAAGCGGTCGCATTACATCCAATCGGTTGGTTGCTCCGAAGCAAGGCGCCGGTAAAGTGTATGCAAGGTAATGGAGTTTGCCTTCCTGAAAAGGAAAACCGCGTGAGCTAATGACTCCTGCCAACGCCGAAAGGCAGTGGATGAGTCTGTGACGCAAAACGTTTGGTTCGTTGCTGCGATTTGGATGGCGCTCGCGCTTTCAGCGAGCCTCATTTCGATTTGGGCAGGTATATCTGTCGCTCTGGTTGAAATCCTCGTTGGCGTGATCGCGGGAAATCTTCTTGGGATTCACGCGACGACCGATTGGATCAATTTTCTCGCGCTGCTCGGCAGCAGCGTGCTGACGTTTCTCGCGGGCGCAGAAATCGACCCCCGGTCGTTGAAAGCAAATCTGCGCGCAAGCGGATTGATCGGCATTCTTTCTTTCGGCGTGCCATTCGTGATTGTCTGGCTGTTCGCGCAGTTCGTCCTCGGCTGGCCATTGCCTCAGGCGCAGATTGCCGGCATCGCGCTTTCGACCACGTCGGTCGCCGTTGTTTATGCGGTGATGATCGAGGGCGGTTATAGCGAGACGGCTATGGGTAAAACTATTCTGGCGGCGTGTTTCATTACCGACTTCGGCACAGTTGTCGCCCTGGGGGTTCTGTTCGCAACCTTCAACATGTGGCTCGTTGTATTCATGGTCGTGATGTGCGTGGTGCTGTGGTTTATGCCGAGGTGGACGCAGTCCATTATCGAGAGGTTGGGAGCCACTCGCATCAGTGAGCCTGAGGTTAAATTCATCTTTCTTATCCTGTTTTTCCTGGGCGGCCTGGCCACAACAGCGAAAAGCGAGGCTGTCTTACCGGCATATCTCGTAGGTCTTGTTGTGGCCGGCGTTTTTCTGCGCGATAAAACGCTCGTAAACCGAATGCGTAGCATCGCGTTCGCGATCTTTACGCCATTCTATTTCATCAAAGCAGGTCTTTACGTTTCATTGCCGCTGCTCTGGGCCGGGCTCGGAATAATCGGGGCTCTCTTGCTTTTGAAGATGATCACGAAGCTTGTCGGCGTGTTCCCGCTTGCGCGCATGCACTACATGGGAAAACGCGAAGCGAGTTACACAACGCTTCTGATGGCAACGGGGCTGACCTTCGGAACGATCTCGGCGTTGTTCGGGCTGCAGAACAAAATCATCGATCAGCGGCAATACACAATTCTGGTCAGTGTCGTGATCCTGAGCGCGTTCGTGCCGACGTTGATTGCGCAAAAGTTTTTCCAGCCAACAGTCGAGGCGATGCACGCGTGGGGACGTCTCTATCGCAAGCGCATGCGGGTGTTAAGCGTCGAGGACGTGGGAGACAACGGCGATATGAAAAATGAATGACCAAACAGAAGCGCATGGTTTCAGCGAACATCATCAGCGGCATGTGCGTACCGCTTTTCAGTACATCGACAAGCTGCTTTCGGAGGCTGAGCACACCATGGCCGACGCCGGTTCGCCCTCGCCATTCCGGATGCATTCGGACGATACCACGCCGGTTCAGCGGAAGGTGACGCACGATTATATCCTCCGAATCCGTGAAGCTATGCGGCGCTTGATGGAAGAGCTGAACATTCCGCCTTCGGAACCGCACTCCGGCGCGGTCTGGGCCGCCGCAATCAATTTGATGTACTGTTCGATCTCGCTCAACGAACTCACGCCGGAACGAATGCGCGCCTACGGACCTCTTGCTCCTGAGGCTGCCGATAGATTAGATGGTATCCGCGCGGAGCTGGATGGATTGGTGGCCAAGCTGCGAACTTACTTGGGCAAGTGCGCCGGTGGCGACCTGCAACAGCGGCTCCAGCAATTAGGCAAAACCGGCGACGAGATTCGTTTGCTCAGCGAAATCGAGAGAATCATCACCGCGCACGGTCTCGTAGAATTTCGCGGCACGTTGAGCATGCTCCTCGATCGAATGGAATCGGCAGCCTTCGAGGTCGGCGTTTTCGGCAGGGTCAGCTCCGGCAAGTCGTCGTTACTGAATTACATTTTGCAAACAGACGTGCTTCCAATCGGTGTCACGCCCGTTACCGCGATCCCAACCCGGATCAGCCACGGCCCGGTCGCCGAAGCAGGAATCGAATTCGCAGAAGCGCAGCCGCAAATCATCCCGTTGTCAGAGCTGGCCGAATTTGCGACGGAACAAAAAAATCCGGGTAACAAGAAACACGTTACCCGGATTTTCGTGAAATTACCTTCCGATCGGTTGCGGGAGGGCGTGATCTTTGTCGATACGCCGGGGCTTGGCTCGCTTGCCGTTGCCGGTGCCGAAGAAACGATTGCATACCTGCCGCGGTGCGATCTTGGGATCGTGTTGATCGATGCTAGCGCCGGTCTCACGCAGGACGATCTCGTCGTCGCGCAAGCGCTCTATCAAGCCGGCGCGAGCGCCATGATTCTCATTAGCAAGGCCGATCTGTTTAGCGGCGCCGACCGGGAGCGCGTCATCGAATACGTAAAGACAAATCTCCGCAATCAGCTTCGGGTGGAAGCACCGGTCCATGCCGTCAGTGTCTTCGGCGCGGATGCCGCGCTATGTGATCACTGGTTTGAAAGCGAGCTACGTCCATTCCTGGCACAACATCACGAGTTCGCCATCGCGTCGCAGAAGCGCAAGATTGGCGCTTTGCGCGAGGCCGTCACTGGTGGTTTGGAGCGCAGATTGCACGCTGAGTCAGAAGGCGTTTCGATCGACAACATCACACCGCCCAATGAGGCCAGCGAAGCGTTGCGCAGTGGCGACCGCATTTTGGAACGCGCACAAGGCGGAGCCTTTTTTCTCACACGGAAAATTACCAAGATGCAGCCCGCGATTATTGATGTGGCTGCGCAAAAAATTGCTGCGGCGCTGGTTGAGTCTAACGATGTGGACGTTGCGTCAATTTTCGCGGAAACCCTTACTTGGATGATCGCGGAACCTGTGGGCGCCACCCTGCGTTCAATCGAACAAATGCGCGACACTCTTGCGGAGGCAATGCACATCGCCGCATCGATTGCCGATGGGGCAGTTTCCGATGAGTTGCCCAAGCCAGCCGGGATGCCGATGCTGGACGTCAGCGAAATTTCTAAAAAGGTTGTGATCGAAAAGCCGGCCGTGGTTTCATTGTTTGGTAAAGGAATGCTCGCGTCTCATGTGCGGCGGAAGCTTGAAAACGAATGCGATCGCGCTTTGTTGGAATTTCTAAGCCTCTACGCAAATCGCCTCCGTAGCTGGATGGAGCAGAGCATCAACGCACTGCGCAATGCGTTTGCTGCGTCCGCCGACATGCATCGCGCGCAATTTGAGAATGCGCCAGCTTCCAGTTCAGCCGATACATGGGCCGTTCAACACGATCTTCGCATATTGCGCGAATGGGGGAACTACTGATCAGGAATCTGCGATTGGCAGCACATGAATTTCCGCGCGGGCTCGGTCTGCCATTGCTATGCCGCTTCGGATTCGCGAAACCGAGGCACAGCGCGTTGACTTTGCACTAACGCGCGATGCAGATTGGAAATTGCGCGTTATTGACGTTAGAAGTTAATCCCTAATGGCGGAGCAAAGCGGGACCCAGACAATAACATCGACAAGCGATCAGCAGAAAAGCGTCCCGGTTGTCACGGTCGAGAGCTTTTACACTTCGCACGCGGAGAAGCTCCAGATGAAACTGGACGGTCCACGTGTGGGTTTTCATCGGAAAATTCGCGAGCCCACGATCAACCGTCCCGGTCTGGCACTCTCGGGCTTCTACACTTATTTCGCGGAAAAACGGGTGCAGGTGCTTGGAGCGGCTGAGCACTCGTATTTGAAAAGCCTGGCCCCAAGAGCGCGCGTGCGGCGGTTTCGCGCCTTGTGCGCGCGTAAGATTCCGTGCCTCGTTGTCTCGCGCGGATTCCATCTCGATCCTTCAGTGCTCGCCGTTGCAGCCGAAGAAAAAATCGCGGTGTTCCGTACGCCGATGATCACGATGAAGTTCATTAACGCGGCGACCATTGCTCTCGAAGTCGACTTTTCGCCAACGGTAACGGAGTTCGGCAGCATGGTGGACATTTTGGGAGTGGGCGTTTTGATTCGCGGCGCGAGTGGCATCGGCAAAAGTGAATGCGTGCTCGGGTTGATTGAGCGTGGCTACAGCCTAGTGGCTGATGACGTCACCCGGATCACTTCGTTCGAAGGGCGCGAGCTCATGGCGACGGCGCCGGAGCTCACTCGCAATCACATCGAAGTTCGCGGGATCGGCATCATTAACGTGGCTTCTGTTTTCGGCATCGGCAGTATTCGAATCGAGAAGCGGCTCGACCTTGTCGTGACACTCAAGGACTGGCAGGATGTCGAGGCGGTAGATCGGATCGGACTTGATCGGGAATTTTACGAAATTCTTGGGCTTCAGGTGCCGCATGTGACGATTCCGGTGCGGCCAGGTCGCGACATGGCGCGTCTGATCGAAGTCGCGGCGATGGATCAAAAGTTGAAGGGCCTCGGTCAGAACACTGCCGTCGACTTCAACACTAAACTGATCAGTTTGATGGAGCAGAAGGAGTGACGTAATGGGCTTGTTGTATCGAAGAGCAAGCCGCGCAGCGCCCGGCGAGAAGATCGAGAAGGAAATTGCGATCGTGAATCGACTCGGTCTCCATGCGCGTCCAGCGGCGATGTTTGTGCGCATCGCGAGCCGTTATCGTTCGGAAATTTGGGTGTCGAAGGAAGGCGAAGAGGTCAATGGCAAAAGCATTATGGGCTTGATGATGCTGGCGGCCGGCCAAGGATCGAAGCTGCGCATTCGTTGCGAAGGACCGGATGCCGACAGGGCTATGGAGGAGCTCGAGGAATTAATCAACGCGCGCTTCAACGAGGATTGACTCGATTGAGTGCGTAGGGGAACGCGCTGCCTTCCTGAGAAACACTGACAGCTTGTGCTACAAAGTTTTCGCGAGTTGACATCGCCATTACTCTGGCAATTGGCATGAGCGACAAGGCACGGCAGGAAATTCGGTTTCAAGGAGCAGGCGTCTCCCCGGGAAGCGCCTTCGGAAAGATTCATGTCGTGCGCGATGACCTCGATGATGTCGCGCGGTACCGCATCTCGCCTTCGCAAGTCCCGGATGAAATCGGGCGTTTCGAAACTGCGCTCATTCAAACGCGCATGCAGATTTTGGAGATGCAGCAACGCATTGCAGAATCGATTGGGGCAAAAGACGCCGCCATTTTCGATGCCCACCTGCTCGTAGTCGAGGATCGCACTTTGATCGACGAAGTGCTACGGAAACTGGAGACCGATCTTTGCAATGTCGAGTGGGTTTTTCAGGAAGTCGCCACCCGTTACGCCGAGACCCTGAATAAAATCGACGATCCCTATTTGCGGGAGCGCGCGCTGGATATCCAGGACGTGACGAAGCGGGTGATCCGCAACTTACAGGGAAAAGCTCCCAAAACATTTCTTGGCCTGAGCGAGCCGCACATTCTCGTCGCCCACAATCTTACGCCTTCGGATACCGCAAGCATGAACCGGGAGCGGGTGCTCGGGATCGTGACAGATCTTGGTAGTCGCACGTCGCATACGGCGATTATGGCGCGCTCGCTCAATATCCCCGCGATCGTCGGCTTGCACGATATCACTGCAAAGCTGGAGACTGGTCAGCACGTGCTTGTCGACGGAACAGATGGCTTGCTCATTGTCGATCCCACGCCAGAGACGCTTGCACAATACGCGGAGATCGAATCAAGAAGGGCCAGAGTCGTGGCGCAACTGAAAGAGCTGCGTGAGACCAGATCCACGACGCGCGACGGCCGTCACATTGTCCTCTCCGCCAATATCGAGCTTCCAGAAGATGTCGATGCAGTGGAAGCCAACGGCGCTGAGGGAATCGGACTTTATCGCACTGAGTTCCTTTATTTGAATCGCAACACTCTGCCGACGGAAGATGAACAATACGAAACTTATAGAAAAGTAGCGGAGCGGGTGCGGCCCGATCCGCTGATTATTCGAACATTTGATCTTGGCGGCGACAAACTGGCCCCTGGCACGGTCGATATCACCGATGAGCTAAACCCGTTCCTTGGCTGGCGCGCGATCCGCTTTTGCCTCGAAAATGTCGACATCTTTAAAACGCAGTTGCGCGCTATTCTTCGCGCCAGCGCTGTCGGCAATGTAAAAATCATGTTCCCGATGATCTCCGGCTTGGACGAACTGCGCCACGCCATCGCCGTGCTCGCCGAGTGTAGGGAAGAACTGTACAGCTCGAAGATCGACATCGGCAAAAAGATCGAGGTTGGCGCAATGATCGAAATCCCTAGTGCCGCCCTATCCGCGAACGTGCTCGCCTGCGAGGTCGATTTTTTCAGTATTGGAACAAATGACTTGATTCAGTACGCGCTTGCGGTTGATCGCGTGAATGAGAAGATTGCGCATCTTTATAAGCCGACGCATCCGGCGGTACTGCGTTTGCTCAAAATGATCGCGGATGCGGCGCATGCGAGCGATATCTGGGTCGGTGTTTGCGGGGAGATGGCCGGTGATGTCGCGCTCATCCCGCTTTTGCTGGGTCTCGGCATGGACGAATTGAGCGCGAGTGCGACGCTCGTGCCGCGAGTCAAGCGCGCGGTGCAAAGTCTCGCCATCCCCGAATGTCAGGAGCTTGTCGAGGAAACGCTGAAGCTCGATACCGCATCGGAGATTCTGGCCCGTTGCCTGGAATTAGCCGACAAGCGTTACGGCGATCTTTTGGGCTAAAGTCCCCGTAAAAAGTTAAATGATTAAAAAGGTTACAACGTTAAATCGTTGGTGAGCTGCCGTTCCCTTTTAACCTTGTAACGCTTTTAACTTTTATTAACCTTCCTACTCTTCCGTTTCCGGATCGGGCTTTAACCCCTCTTCCTCCATCTTGCGCAAGACGTCGCTCATATCGTCCACTTCGTCCCAGACTTCTTGACTCACATAGATGGGAGCCTTTTGCTGTGTAGCCATCGCGATGCAATCGCTCGGTCGCCCATCGAGTTCGATGATCTTTTTCTGGTGCAATTCGTTCTCGACGCGAATGATGACTCGCGCATAGTAGGTTGCGTTTTTCAGGTCGTTGATAATCACTCGGTCGACTTTTGCGCCAAGGGCCGTCATCAAATGCCCCATCAGATCATGGGTGAGGGGACGTTCCTTGGTGATCTGACGCATAAACATGGTGATCGCGCTGCCCACCGTTTGATCGACATAAATGATGAACACTTTGTCGTTATTTCCGATAAACACTGCGCACCCACCGCTCGTCGGCAATACTGCCCGCACTTGCACCTCAATCACCGTTTTGTTCATCACGTGAAGGGTACCCGCGCGGGCATGAAAAACAAGCGACGCGCTTTCAGCGCCTCTCTGATGCGAAAATTTCTTTGAAGCGAGCTTGCATGTTTGGCGTGCTGATTGAATATGCGCTTTGCGGTTCCGACCGCGTAGCGAATCGAAATGAAAAGCGAGTGGGACGTCGAGTCCGCCATCGCCACCTACAACGTGGAAGGATGGGGCAACGGTTACTTTACAGTTAACAGCTCGGGCAACGTCGAATCGAAGCCGTTACAGGAAAACGGCGGTTCAATCGTCCTCCTCGAGGTTGTTAATGAAGCGCGCGCGCGAAACCTTGGGTTTCCGCTCGTAATCCGATTTCAGGATTTGCTGCGGCACCGCGTCGAATCGGTTAATCGTGCCTTTCAAACGGCGATGACGGAGTTCGGTTATCGCAACGAATATCGCGGCGTTTTTCCGATCAAGGTCAATCAGTTGCGCGAAGTGATCGAAGAAATCATCGACGCGGGCGAGCAATTTCACTTTGGCCTCGAAGCGGGCAGCAAACCGGAACTGGTTGCGGCACTCGCGATGCAAAAGAACCCTGAGAGCTTGATCATCTGCAACGGCTACAAAGATCCAGCTTTCATTCGCATTGCACTTCTCGGTCGCAAGCTTGGGAAATCGGTTGTCATTGTTGCCGAAAAGCTGGAAGAACTTGAACAAACCATTCGCATTTCGAACGAGGTTGGCGTCGAACCGTACATCGGTATCCGTGCTCGCTTGTACAGCAAAGGTTCTGGCAAATGGTCGCCGAGCGGCGGCGAAAACGCCAAATTCGGTCTCGACACAACCAGTTTAGTCGCGGCCAGTCAGATGCTGAAAGAGGCCGGTCTGGCACATTGTCTCAAACTCTTTCATTTCCATGTTGGATCACAGGTGCCGGACATCTCGACGATCAAACGAGCAGTGCGCGAAGCGGCGCGTTATTACGCCAAGCTTTGCAAGCTCGGACACCAGCTTGGCTATCTCGACGTGGGCGGCGGTCTTGGGGTTGATTACGACGGTTCACGCAGCGATTTCGACAGCTCTACCAATTATTCACTCCAAGAATACGCCAATGACGTCGTTTGGAACATCATGGACGTTTGCGATTCCGAGGGCGTAGCGCATCCCACCATCGTGAGCGAAAGCGGACGCGCAATTGTCGCGCACCATTCAGTGCTCGTAGTGGAAGCGTTCAGTTCTATCGAGAAAACTGCGCCCAAGCTTAAAGTCGAAGCCAGCGAGACGGATCATAAACTCGTTGGCGAGATTCTCGACGTGAAGCAGCGCTTGAAGCGCGGGAATCGCCTTGAGAGTCTCCACGACATCCAACAGATCAAGGAGGAGGCGCAACACACGTTCGATCTCGGCCTGCTCGATCTCGAATCGAAGGCGAAGATTGACACTGTTTATTGGCAGCTGGCGCATCAAATAGTCAACATGCATCGTGGGCTGCGCTACGTGCCGGACGAAGTGAAGGAGCTCGAGGTGTCACTTGCCGACCAGTACATCTGTAACTTTTCCGTGTTCCAGTCGCTGCTCGATCATTGGGCGCTTGGCCAATTGTTTCCCATCATGCCAATCCATCGCCTCACCATGCCGCCCGATCGCCAAGGAACGATCGTGGATATCACATGCGACTCTGACGGCAAAGTCTCGAAGTTCATCGACCTCCAGGACGTGAAGGAAACGCTGCCGCTTCATCGCATCGCACCCGGAGAAATCTACTATCTCGGAGTCTTTATGGTCGGCGCTTACCAGGACATCATGGGCGACCTGCACAATTTATTTGGTCGCGTCACGGAGGTACATGTTTTTCTTGATCCAGATGAAGAGTCCGGCTGGTACATCGAGGAAGTGATCGAGGGCAGCACGATCGGGGAAGTCTTGGCCATGACGCAATGGGACAAAGTCGAGCTAATGCGGCTGCTGAAGTCACAGGTCGACGACGCCATCAAAACCGATTTCCTCAAACCGAGCGACGCGATGAAACTTCTCTCCGATTACGAGCGCCTTCTGCAGGAATACACGTACCTTTCCCTTGACGGCACGAAAGCGCCTCTCCAACCCGGCAATTGGGTACCGTTGAGCTAAATCTCTTGGAGCGGCCCCCGGGAAAGCTTTCGGGGCGGCGCTTATCCCCCCGCACGTTTTCTCATCGGAAATATGCGATGATCACAGACCGCTGCTGCGACTATATCGGGATTGAATCTTGAGCGTTCAGAGTTGAACGTTGAGCGCTTGCCGCAAATGTATGGATGAACCTCTTTCCCCGACTCCGATCCAAGATGCATTGCACGAGATTGCGCCGATCGATGCGATTCAGATCCAGGGCTGGGTGCGAACCCGGCGTGATTCGAAAGATTTTTCGTTCATCGAACTGAACGATGGCTCGTGTCTGCGCAATCTTCAGATCATCGCGAGAAACACGCTGCCGAATTATGCCGCGTTGGAACGCCTGACCACTGGTGCTTCCATTAGCGCGCGCGGGGCGCTGGTCGCTTCGCAAGGCAAGGGGCAGAAATGGGAAGTCATCGCCGACAAGATCGACATCGTCGGAGTCGCCGATGATTCCTACCCGCTACAGAAGAAGGGGCATACGCCCGAGTTTTTGCGTGAGATCGCGCATCTCCGTCCACGCTCGAACCTTTTTGGCTGCGTCTTTCGTGTTCGTAGCCGGCTTGCATTCGCCATTCACCAATTTTTTCACGAGCGCGGTTTCGTTTACGTCCATACGCCGATCATTACCGGAAGCGATTGCGAAGGAGCAGGGGAATTGTTTCGCGTCACAACAATCGACGCCAAAAAGGTACCGCGAACGACGGACGGGGAAATCGATTATACAAAAGACTTCTTCGCGCGCCAGACTTATTTGACCGTCAGCGGACAGCTCGAAGCGGAGGCGTTCGCGCTAGCATTGTCCAAGGTTTACACGTTTGGTCCGACGTTTCGCGCCGAGAACTCCAACACATCCCGGCATGCCAGCGAGTTCTGGATGATTGAGCCGGAAATGGCGTTTTGCGATTTAAACGGCAACATGGATCTCGCGGAAGAGATGGTAAAATATTTGATTGTAGACATACGCAAACACTGTCCTGAAGAGATGGAATTCTTCGCGAAGTTCGTGGACCGGGAGTTGTTAGCACGACTCGATTTCGTGATCGAGCGGCCATTTCAACGAATCACCTACAGCGATGCTGTCGATCTTCTAAGGAATAGCGGAGAAAAATTCGAATTCCCGATCGACCACGGATTAAACCTGCAATCGGAACACGAACGCT
>QHNJ01000046.1 GCA_003218395.1 Verrucomicrobiota bacterium | reverse complement strand
CGGTTCCCATGATCACAATCGGAAAGTTTTTGATCTTCCCGGTTTGAATGAGCGTGACCGCTTCAAACAACTCGTCGAGCGTGCCTGCGCCGCCGGGCATGACAACGAATGTGTAGGAATATTTAACTTAGGAGCGCTTTGCGGACGAAGAAATAATGCATCCGCACACAGCGATCGAGATAAGCATTTGCCGCTTGTTCAGACGCGAGCTCAATATCGCAACCGACGGAGCGACCACCGACCTCTTTGGCGCCGCGGTTTGCCGCTTCCATGATTCCCGGTCCGCCGCCGGTCATGACAGTGAACCCCAGCCGCGCAATAGCGGCGCCCATTTTTCGAGCCAACTCGTAATGCGGATCGTCGCGCTTGGTGCGAGATGAGCCGAACACCGTCACGCATGGACCGACGAAGTGCAGGGTGCGAAACCCGCGCAGGAAATCGCGCATCACTCGCAAAAGAGTGATGAAATCGTCGAAGCGCGAGCGCGGGCCTTCTAGGAAGATTTCATCCGCGCGTGCTGAAGGCGCGGTCAGGGTCGAACTCGCCGCGGCGAGCGGTTCGATGACTGAGTCGTCGTTGTTTTGCACGAAAGCTTGATTAACCCCGACAGCGAACAGGCGTAAAGCTAAACACGAGAATCTCCGCCGGCCGCCTGTAAGAGACTCTTGAAATACTGGAAGGGCCGCGCGTGGAAGCAGCAGGGGTGGTTGGCAAGGAAGGCACTGTAGGGCAGCCGTGCCGGCTGCGACGATTTAGATTCCGCAGGCGACACGCCTGCCACTACAGCGAGTGACGCGCGAAGAATTTTCGAGGTTGGGGTCAGCGGTCAAGCGCATTGCGTAAGCGCTCGAGAAAAAGCACCTGTGCAGAATTGATCTTTTCCCGCGCAATTTCTTCCGGGAAAAATTCCGCGCGGTCAATCTCCGGAAATTTCGTAAGCTTACCTGAGCGCGGCGGCCATTGGATTTCGAACGTGTTCGATTTGAGTTTGAAGGACGCGGGCAAGTCACTTTGAAAAGCCCAGGCGTGAACAAGCTTGCCGCCCTTCTGTTTGATCCATCCGAGCGGAACCCAGTCCCCTGACGGTTGGATTCCCAACTCTTCTTCAAACTCAATCTGAGCGCGCGTCAGGAGATCTTCTCCCGGAGCAGACTCGCCTTTTGGAATCGTCCAGGCGCCGTCGTCTTTTTTGGCAAAGAAGGGCCCGCCCGGATGCACAAGCAACACTTCGAATTTGTCATTTTCGCGGCGGAACATGAGTAAGCCCGCGCTGACACGACCTCGGGAGGATTTTGAGCTCTGTTCCACAGCGTCGTTCTACTTCGACGGCATCAGCGACACTTGCACAACGCGGAAATTTTTGAACCAAAAGAAATTCATCGTCTGGTTGTCCGAAATATGCGCCACTGCCGCCCGCCGCGATGCTAAGAAGCGGTGCCCAAGGCGGATTTATCCAAGTCATCAGGCTTGTTGAGATTCCGGTAAAATCTTTGCTCTTTCTCAGGCACTCGAACAACGCGTAGCCTGCCCATTTTCACGAGTTGATTGGTTAACGTTTGCATCGAAAAATCGGCTCCCGAAAGCGTTGCGGCAAACACGTCGTAGGCCTCAGTTGGATAAATTGCTGCCACTGGCTCAGCTCGACCGCCTATCATCGGAAGGACACCACGACCTGGCTCTATTGCACTGCAGAGATAACGCAGATGGTCTTCACTCATAAAGGGCATGTCGATTGCCAGAACGAGCAAATGACTGCTTCGGATTCGCGCTAGCGTTGCGGTCAACCCGCTGAGCGGACCGCGTGACGGCGGCTCGTCAGGGACAAATTGTGCGTCGGCCGGTCGCCAAACGGGATCGGCTCGTGCAGAAACAAAAATTTCCGCGGGTTCCAATTTACACAGGAGCTCGAGTTGAATTTGCCAGAGCGGTTTTCCCCGAAAGAGGAGTGTCGCTTTGTCTTTGCTCATTCGGCGCGATTCGCCGCCGGTGAGCAACATCGCGCTGATATTCATCCCGCGCCGGCGAGAATCCTCGCGGAGGAATGCAATTTTCCACTCGTCAACATCCTAGCGCGCAACCCACCGCGCCCTTTGAGAAATTCTTCCGCGTCCGGGGCAATAGCCTGATCCATCCAATAGCAAGGGCGGCATTCCTGCGTTCCGTGAAAATGAACGCCCTGAATTTCAAAGTCCTCGTCGATCAGTTCATTAAGATCGACATCGCGCGTCATGACATTGCGACGGACTAAAGCAGGCGAGCAATCGTGTAACTCGAGTCTGCTGCAGAGTTCGTCAAAAACTTCGAGCGAAAAAAATGTGATTTGTCCTTTGTAGTCATCCTTAAAATCGAAATAGCGATCCCCGCGAATACCACGACCAGCCACGCATTCGATCATCGGCACTTCAATTGCGGGATGCGTGTCCGGTTCGCGACCGTGGTGTCCTACAAAATTGTGACCGGGCGAAATGTACAGGTGACAGATTTCCACTGAGGCAACGATACCACCCGCAGCTGCTCGTCGCGAGGTAACTTCTGAATTCCCACCGCCATCAGGGCCACGTTCGGCGTGCGCATAGTCATCGTTCCGGCGTTGAATTGATAGAGCGTGCGGCCCGTCATTAGCAGAAACGGAAATTCCGGCGAAGTCGTTTCGTTCGATCCTGTAAATTCAAGCCACTTCAGCGGCGCCCACGGATCGGTCCGGAAAGCGTCCCCCTTAAGGCGTGCGGCGCCAATATCCTTTTGGCCGCTCCACGAGTAGTCTGTTGCGGGCAGACTTGACCAATCCGGTCAATACTCGGAAGGCTATTCATACGATAAAATTTGCCATGAGATTTCGGCGAAGGGAGGGCGATCGTGTTTTGGTGGTCGGCATTTTCCAAAGCCCGGGGATCGGTCAGGCCGTACTGAAGAATCTCCATCGGGCTCGGTTTCGCCGCGCCGCCGCAATTCATGCCTCGACCGGAGGCCGGCCGCGGGTCGAGGAATATGGCGTCTCGGCGATTGACGGAGCGACCGCCGCCTTAGCCGTCGGCCTGGCCATTGGGGCATTCACCCTTTGGCAGCGCGGAATTCTGGCGGATTTCCGACCAGGCATGCTGGCGCTATTGCTGACCGCGTTTGCGTTGGCAGGCGCCCTCAGCGGATGGATTCTCGTCCGGTTGCTTCGGGAGCATGTTGATGAGACTTGGCTGGCCCGCTGCGCGAGCGCGATCCTGCCGGATGAAACGCTTGTGATGGCCGAGGTGGAAGCCAGCGAAACGGCGCGCGTGCTGGTGATTTTGGGGGACGTGGAAGCCGAGGCGCCCCTGACGTTCGCTTTTCGTTCGCCGCGACCTTTCTCTGTCGAATCGAGCACGCGACCGCTCTGGGAGGAACGACCTTCGATTCAGCATCTGTCGGAAAATGCCGCGCAGCTCGCGGGCTCGATTTCAGTCAGCCGGGAGGCGCAACCGCGCGGGCAATCCTTTTTGCGGCGGTTGCGAGAAGTAGAGGGCGCACTGGAATGGGCGAACACGAGGCTGACGATGTCGGCCAAAATGCATCACGCCTTCACGCTTTCGGCGGAGTGGCTGCTCGATAATGCCTATTTGATTCGGGAGCAGGTGACCGATCTGCGGCGGAGTCTGCCCCAAAAATACTATGGAGAGCTGCCTCTCATCGCCAGCGGTCCCGAGGCAGGGCTGCCGCGTGTTTACCGTGTCGCGTCGGAAATGGTATCCGAGAGCTGCGGTGAATTGGGGCCGGAGATCATTCGGAAATTTCTGGTTGCTTTTCAGGCGGTCACGCCGCTGGACATCGGAGAACTCTGGGCCCTGCCGCTGATGTTGCGTTTGCAGTTACTCGAATGCCTACGCGCGCTCGCGATCCAAGTCGAGCAGCAGCAAAGCCAGAGCGAGGAGGCGGATTTTTGGGCCAATCGGCTCATCACCGCCGTGCGCCACAGCTCGCCGCGGTTACTCAAGATGCTGGAAGAACTGATGGAACGTCATCCCGAGCCGACCGCGCATTTTGCGAGCGAACTGATGGTGCACCTTCACGATGAAGAGGCGGCGCTCCCGGTGGTGAGCGGGTGGCTGGAACGCTCTCTACGCGCGCCTCTTCTCGAAGTCATGCAGCAGGAACATCGGCGTCAGGCCGTGCAGCAGACCGCGCTCGCGGATGTGATCAATAGTTGTCGTCTCATTGCGCAAATCGCGTGGCCGGAATTTTTCGAGTCGATCAGTTGGGCGGAAAGCGAATTGGCCGCCGATCCCGCTGGAGTTTATGCCCGGCTAGATTTTGAAACGGGCGATCGTTGCCGGACCGCGGTGGAGGAAATCGCCCGATGGTCAAAGCGCTCAGAACAGGAAATCATCGACCAAGCGTTGGCGTTGGCGGAGGCCGCCGAGGACGAAGTCGCGCGACACGTTGGCTATTATTTGATAGACGCGGGGCGGCGGGCGCTCGAGCGGGCATCCGGCGCTCGGGTGCCGCTGGCGGAACGGTCGCGCCGATGGCTTCGCGCGCACGCGGCGGGCGTGTATTTCGGGAGTCTTTTGGTGCTCGCGGTTACGATCGTGGGGGCTCCTCTCCTTTTCATTGCCGGGGCGGTCCCCGGGGTGACGCTCGGGTTGCTCGGCCTTCTGCTTCTCTTGCCCGCGAGTGAGCTGGCGGTGCTGGTCGTGAATTATTTCGTGACCTCGATTCTGCCTCCGCAGGTGTTGCCGAAGATGTCCTTCAAGAAAGAAGGCATTCCCAATGATTGCCGCACCGTAGTGGTGGTGCCGACGTTACTCACCACTCCGGACGCAATCCAAAGCGAGCTCAACCGCCTTGAAATTCGCTACCTCGGAAATACGGATGCGAATTTGCGCTTCTCGCTCCTGACCGATTTTGCCGATGCACCGCGGCAGAGCATGCCGGAGGACAAAGAGTATATCGACATCGTTGCCCGCGGGATCGAGGAACTGAATCGCCGGCATGGAGCGGGGCGATTCTTTCTTTTCCATCGCGGGCGCTCATGGAGCGAGAGCGAGCAACGCTGGATCGGTTGGGAGCGCAAGCGCGGCAAGCTCGAGCAGCTCAATCGATTCCTCATCGGTGAATCAGCGCCCGAGTTGGAAGGATTTCTTTGCGCGGGCGATCGCAATCAACTCGAAAGCATTCGATTTGTCATCACGCTGGATGCCGATACACAACTGCTGCGCGGCACCGCCCGGAGG
>QHNJ01000329.1 GCA_003218395.1 Verrucomicrobiota bacterium | reverse complement strand
AAAGGTTTTCGATTGTCGGAGCCGCCTCACTTGATGATTTTATCTGCTCTCGCCAGCACGTTCGGTGGAATCGTTAGACCGATTTGCTTGGCAGTTTTCAAATTGATCACGAACTCGAACTTCGTCGGCTGCTCCACGGGGAGATCACCGGGCTTGGCACCTTTCAAAATCTTGTCAACGTATGTGGCAGCGCGCCTGAACAATTCGGAACGGTCCGTTCCATATGCCACAAGACCACCAGAGTCCACGAATTCCTTCACGTGAAATATCGACGGCAGGCGGCTCTTTGCTGCAAGGTCGGCGATCCGGTTTAAATCCGTAACGAACACCGGGGCTGGCATGATGGCAAGAGCGCCGGCGCGCGCCCTGGTCGCGTCTTCAAACGCTTTGTCGAAATCGCCGGAGCTCCGTATCTCGACCGATTGAAGCTGGACTCCCAGCGACCGTGCTGGGGGTTGGAGCTCGTTCCAACTGATTGTGGACATTTGGTCCTGGGGATTCCAGAACACGGCCACGCGGGAAAGCTTGGGGACAATTTCGTTGAGCAGCTCCAGCCGTTTTCCGGCCAGATCCGGGTTCATTTGCGACAACCCCGTGATGTTGCCACCGGGCCGCGCCAGGCTGTCAACAAGCCCACTCGCCACAGGATCACCCGCAGCCGCCATAACGATAGGGATTGTCCTGGTAGCGTTTTTGGCAGCGAGAGCATCGGGAGTAACCGCCGTGACGATGATGTCAACTTTGAGACGGACAAGATCAGCTGCGAGGTCAGGGAGACGATCGTTCCGACCCTCCGCATATCGGTACTCAACGCTAATGTTTTTTCCCTCCACCCATCCGAGATCGTGGAGACCTTGCCGGAATGCCTGGAGCCAGATCGCGGTAGCGGAAGGAGAGAATGGCGATAAAAATCCCATGCGAGGAACTTTCCCTGGCTGCTGCGCCTCGGCGGGCAAGGCAGTTACCAGAAGGCAAGTTGCCAGTATCCAGAAGAGAATAGAGTGGGTCATGAGTCTTCTCCTATGTTCTTGCTGAAAAACTGACCGTTGGCCCTGCCTAATTTCATCGAAGCACCTGATTCGCCCGCTGGATCAGGTCGACTGGAATTGTCAGACCAATCTGTTTTGCTGCCTTAAGGTTAATGATAAATTCAAACTTCGTTGCCTGCTGCACCGGCAAATCAGCCGGTTTGGCACCTTTCAAAATCTTGTCCACGTAAACAGCGGCGCGCCGATAGAGGTCATCGTAGTCCGCCCCATAGGACATCAGGCCGCCCTCATCGACATACTCCTTCTGTGAGTAAATAGCCGGTAAGCGGTATTTGCCGGCAAGCGCGACGATCCTCTTTCTTTCGCCGAAAAAGGGGCGAGTGGTGGTCGTCATAATCGCGTTGACCTGCTTCTGCTTCGCGGTTTGAAAGGCGCTCTCTAAACCTTTGGCGTCGGGTTGAGCATCGATCTCCTCCAATTGTACCTTCAGTGCCAGCGCCGCAGGCCTGAGATCTTTCAGTTGCAGGTCTTGTCCTATACTGTCTCCCGACAGCCGCAAGAGTCCGACTCGAGAGAGCTTCGGGACTGCGTCCTTGAGTACCTCCAGCCTTTTCGTATTTAGTTCGGGCGCTAAACTCGCATTCCCGGTGACATTGCCTCCCGGCCGCGCCAGACTGGCAATCAATCCTGCACCCACAGGGTCCGTAACGCTCGTCATCACGATGGGTATACTAGAAGTCGCTTTCTTCGCCGCCAACGCCAACGGTATCCCGGTGACCAAAATTAAATCTACTTTGAGACGAACCAGGTCCGCCGCGAGCTCAGCCAGACGCTCATTCCTTTGCTCGGCAAACCGGTATTCGATGGTGATACTCTTTCCCTCGATCCATCCCAGCTTTCGCAGCTCTTGCCGGAACGACTCCAGGAGGCTCGCGCTTCCAGCAGCAGTGCTATTATCCAGGAAACCGATGCGGAAGGTTTTCTCCGCCTGCTGCGCATCGACTGCGGAGCACGGAGCAAGGAGCAGGGAGCATAGAGCAAGGAGAATGATT
>QHNJ01000328.1 GCA_003218395.1 Verrucomicrobiota bacterium | reverse complement strand
GGAGTCATGGCATCGAAAGTTCAAAGTGCGAAATCTATAGAGGAGCCTAGTTCTTTCGACACGGAGGAGAAAATCACCTCGCTGTTCGAACCGGACACGCTTGTGTCCGCTCAGTACTTCCAGAACTTTCGCCGAAAGACCTGCCTCGAGCCGGAGAAGAGGCTCATCTTGGCGATGCTGGAGGAGGCCGTCAGTTGCTTTCAGGTTTATGTCACGGCGCGAAGCGGAAAAGGAAAAAAGCTGTTCAACGAGGCGGAGTAGTGGATCATGATGAAGCACGACGATTGGATTTTTTCGTTTGCGAGCGTCTGTGAAATGTTAGGGTTCAATCCCGAATACGTGCGCCAGGGATTGCGACGGTGGAAACAAAAGACCCTGGCAAACCATACGCGTGCCGAGGGTTGGAGAAGGATGACCGGCTAGAGCCAGGTCAGACGAGTGCGGCACGCACGACAAGGTGATTCGGCTGAGGATCCGACGTGCGATCTCACAGGGTCCCATCATCGAAGATGCAGCACTAAATAAGCAGTGAAGAAGGAATACTTATGACTTCATGGGAACTGATTTTTCTGCGGAGCAGGGTGAATAATGGCGCATATGACGGCGATGACCTCCCGGCGGTAAACTCGGATCGGCCACGAGGTACTTGGTTTCAAGATCTTCCAAATTTGTGATGGCTCTTTCGGTTACTGTTTCTGCACCAATGAGGTGTACTTTCTATAGTGAGAGATGCCGAGCCTTTCCATTTTAGATAGCAGAGTGGTGCGCTTGAGCCCCAGCCGCGCCGCTGCGCCATGTCGACCTCCAATCACCCCGTTCGTCTCGCGCAAAGTCTGCAGGATATGCTCGCGCTCGACGTCCTCCAGTGTGTTCGCTGTTGTGGAAGCGATGGGAATGGAATCTTGCAGCTCCCTGATTTGGATTTTCAGATCGCTGTCCGGTGTCAGGATCACGGCCCGTTCGATGAAGTTTTGCAATTCTCTTACGTTACCCGGCCAAGTGTAACGACATAGCGCAGCCATAGCTGCTTCGGTAATCGTCTCAATTCGCTTGTTCATACGCTGCGCATACGTGTCCACGTAATGCCGCACCAAAGGCGGAATGTCCCCCGCCCGCTCCCGTAGCGGCGGAATCCGTATCGGAAAAACGTTCAGTCGAAAATAGAGGTCCTCGCGAAATTGTTTTTCGGCGGCCATCTGTGCCAAATCCCGGTTTGTTGCCGCTATCAGCCGCACGTCGACGCGAATGGTTCGGGTGCTTCCTAGCCGTTCAAACTCCTGTTCCTGCAAAACCCGCAAGAGTTTAGGCTGTAGCTCCAACGGAATGTCACCTGACCGAAGAGCTCACTTTCCAGTAGCCCTGACGGAATCGCCGCGCAATTGAGCTTGACGAAGGGACGATTCGAACGCGAACTGACGTTGAGGATCGCTCGCGCAATGAGTTCTTTTCCAGTGCCGGTCTCGCCCAGAAGCAGCACCGTCGATTCCGTCGGGGCGACAACTTCGACCTGATTGAGCACGTTTTGTAAAGCAGTGCTCGTGCCGACAATGGCGCCAAATTTATGAGTGGCAAGGTCTTCTCTTCGCTTCGGCGCCCGATGATCCCGGGCGATCCCTTGCTGGATCGCATTCAGTAGGTCCTCATCGTCAAAGGGCTTCGTCAAAAACTCGAGCGCACCCGCTTTGATCGCTCGCACCGACATCGGAATGTCGCCGTGACCTGTGAGAAAAATAATCGGGATCTGAACATCCGCCTTGGCAAGCTCCTGTTGCAGATCGAGCCCGCTTAGCCCGGGGAGCTGCACATCGAGCACCAAACAACTCGGCACATCCGCCCGCGGGCAGGCCAAAAATTCCTGCGCCGACGCAAAGGTCTCTACCTCCAACCCCGCTGACCGAATCAGACTTCCCAAAGCTTCTCGAACTGATGCATCGTCGTCCACGACATAAACGACAGCTTTCCCTTTACTGCCATTTTGAGGCTGAGAAGAACTCTTAGCTTCACGAAGACGAATCCTGCCAGGTCGCTCTTCGTTAAACTCCGAAGGTCGTACACTATCCGCCATGTTCGTTATCCTTTACTCGAATTTTCTATATGCTTTGTCTATCCCTTCCGTTCCTTTTCGACTCGAGAGCTGTTTGAATCGCATTCAACAGCGACTCCTCGTTCGGTCCTTCGCGCTCTTCGTGGTTAGAAAGTATTCGTCGGATAGAGCATGGCGACGTCAGCCCTCATCGGTGAGAAGGAACTGCCGATGAATCTTTATATGTGGGCCATGACCTCATTCGGCTTTTGCGCTGGCCGGGACGGCGGAGCCATGAACTCCGGACCCGCCGGGTCGCTGATCGACTCCCGCACAATTTCATCGATGGCTTTCAACGCGGCCAGATCCAGCTTCCAGCCACCGACATCGGCGATCGGCCTCAACTGGTTGGGATGACGTGCTCCCCAACCGCTCAAACTCCTGCTCCTGCAGCACTCGCAGCAACTTAGGCTGAAGCTCTAACGGAATGTCACCTACTTCGTCGAGAAACAGCGTCCCTCCATGCGCCAGCTCGAAACGTCCGATCTTCTGCGCCACCGCTCCGGTAAAGGCTCCTTTCTCGTGACCGAAGAGCTCACTTTCCAGTAGCCCTGACGGAATCGCCGCGCAATTGAGCTTGACGAAGGGACGATTCGAACGCGAACTGACGTTGAGGATCGCTCGCGCAATGAGTTCTTTTCCAGTGCCGGTCTCGCCCAGAAGCAGCACCGTCGATTCCGTCGGGGCGACAACTTCGACCTGATTGAGCACGTTTTGT
>QHNJ01000059.1 GCA_003218395.1 Verrucomicrobiota bacterium | reverse complement strand
AGTAAAACCGCCGACGCTCCACAAGGCGATGCGCTACAGCCTCTTCGCCGGAGGCAAACGATTGCGACCGATTCTTTGCCTGGCGGCCGCTGAAGCTTGCCGGGGCAAGATCAGCAATGCGCTTCCCCTCGCCTGCGCGCTCGAATGTATCCACACTTATTCGCTCGTGCACGATGATCTCCCGAGCATGGATAACGATGATTACCGACGCGGGCGGCCTACTTGCCACAAAGTCTTTGGCGACGGCATCGCCGTGCTCGCCGGAGACGCGCTGTTAACGATCGCTTTTGAAATTGTTTCGATGGCGAAGCCGGCGCGTCACTACGGCATGTCAACCTTATTGCGCGAGATCGCAGTTGCGGCCGGAAGTCAAAGATTGATCGCCGGCCAGGTGGCCGATCTCGAAGCGGAAGGCAGGGATGTCAAACGTGACCAGTTGCGCTTTATCCACGAAAACAAAACGGCGGCGATATTGAAAAGTTCGGTGCGGCTCGGCGCCATGAGCGCCAACGTAGACGCCAAAAAACTCCGAGCCATTACTCAGTTTGGGCGCGGGCTCGGGCTGGCTTTTCAGGTCATCGACGACATCCTGGATGTAACGCAGACCTCCGAGATATTGGGAAAAAGCGCCGGCAAAGATATCGCGGCGAGGAAAGCGACCTATCCCGCAGTAATTGGCCTGGAGAAATCACGCGCCGAAGCCAGGCGGCTCACACGCCAGGCACACCTTGCCTTGTCGGTGTTTCGCAGCGGCGAGGCCGAACCGCTGCATGCGCTAGCAAATTACCTCCTCGAACGCGAATATTGACTCTGTAGATGGTGCTCTCTGGGGCGATGCGACGCTGACAGACCAATCATGCGTGCGTTACGGTCGCGGAGCTAAATGGCTACAGCGCGAGCGGTAAGTTTGGATCGATCTCTTCTGTCAGCTCGGATTCGAATCCGGCTTGCAATCGCAACAACGCAACAAATGCGATCATCGCCGCATTATCGGTGCACAACCAGGCCTCAGCACCTTTGAATTCAAGTCCTTCGCGCCCACATGCGTCACCCAATTGTCGCCGAAGTTCACGGTTGCAGCTCACTCCTCCGCTCATCGTCACAAGATCGACATCGTATTTCTGCGCTGCCGCAATCGTTTTGCGCACCAGAACTTCAACAACAGCCTGTTGAAATGAGGCGCAGAGATCTGCGAGAAAGTCTTCGTGCAATTTCGGCAAGAGATATCGCACCGCTGTTTTTAATCCGCTGAAACTAAAATTCTCCGAGTCCAGCATGCTCTGGGGCAGATCAAATCGACCCGGATCCCCGGCGCGCGCCCGTTTTTCGATTTCGGGACCGCCGGGGTAACCGAGCCCGAGCATCTTCCCGACCTTATCGAATGCTTCGCCGGCAGCATCATCGACCGTTCGCCCGATCAACTGGTAATTACCAAGGCTATGCACTCGAATCGACATCGTGTGCCCACCGCTGACAATGAGAGAGACGTTCGGTTTCAGCTCGCCGTAGCCATTTGTAACCCCTTCTCTGTGGGAAGCGCTACCGAAAAAAGGCGAGAGCAGATGGCCTTCGAGATGATTGATCGCGAGGTACGGCTTGCCAAAGCCAATTGCCAAACCTTTGGCGACCGACGCGCCAATCATGAGCGAACTCGCCAGACCTGGTCCGCTGGTTGCCGCAAATGCATCAACCTCCGACATGTTGATCTTAGCGTCACGTGCCGCGCGTTCCAAAAGTCGCGGCGCGTGCACGAGATGATTGCGCGAAGCAATCTCGGGCACAATTCCACCATATTTTGCATGCTCGGCGATTTGTGACGCGACTGCGCTCGCAAGCAACTCCGAGCCGGAGTGGCGGTTGCGACCGCGCAAAATCGCTACGGCGGTCTCGTCGCACGAGGTTTCCAATGCCAATACTGTCATGTCAAGCGGAGCCGAGACATGTCTCACTGCTGAATTCCGAGCCAGACAAAGTAGAGTTCCTCGACCTTGCTCGGAATGACCAAAGCGGAGGTCGCGGGTCTATTTCTTTACTGCTTCCGCCTTCGGTGCATTCTGCTGCGCGTAAATCATGACTCCCTTCAGGGCATCGATGGCGCGCAAGGTTTGTGGATCTTTCGCCTTGATAATGTTTCTCTCGTCCTCAGGTTTCACATTTTCCGCATTACGTAACGCGAAGAGCGCACGCTCCTGTTCGGGGGTCATGGCGACACGAATATTCGGGGCTACACCATTCCCCTGACGGACCTGTTTGCCGGGCGTGTAGTATTTTGCCGTGGTAAAACGCACTGCGGACCCGTCCGGTAATTGCATGACATTCTGCACGGAACCTTTCCCAAAGGTCGTCTCGCCAACGAGGATGGCGCGATGCAGATCCTTGAGCGCTCCAGAAACGATCTCCGCACCACTCGCACTGCCTTCGTTGATCAGGAGAGCCATCGGAAAGTTCGGACGCTCTTTTTTCGCCCCGGAAGTCGCGTAATCATGTTGCTGAGAAGCAACCCGGCCTTGTGTTGAAACTACCTTTGTGTTGGGCGGCAAAAATTGAGCGCAAACATCCACAGCGCTATTCAATAACCCGCCCGGATTGTTCCGCAGATCGAGAATCAGCGCCTGCATACCTTGCTTCTGCAATTCATCGAGCGCCTTCGATAATTCTTCTGCCGTCGGCTCATTGAACTGAATCAGCCGGAGATAGCCGATCCTGAATGGGCCGGTTAGCTCCGCGTCCAGCAACCTCACTCCCTTGACGCTTTGCACTTTGATCTCCGCGCGCTCCAAAGAGTAGTCTTTGATTTCCTTAGTCGACGGGCGCAGCAGCGTCAGAGTTACTTTGCGCCCAGCTGGCCCGCGCAAAACATTGATGGCATCCTGTAGGTCCATTCTTTCCGTTGAAACGCCGTTTATTCTCAAGATCTGATCTCCCGACAAAATGCCGGCCTTGGCCGCGGGCGTGTCCTCCATCGCCGTAACGACCGTAGGCAAACCGTTTTTCATCGAGACCTCAATTCCGAGTCCATTAAACCGGCTACGGGTGTCATCTTGCATGTCGCGAAAATCATTCGGGTCCATGAACTGGCTATGTGGATCAAGTGACGAAAGCATGCCTTTCATCGCCGCCGTGACAAGGTCGTGATAGCTCGTCTTGTTGCCATCCACGTAATCCTGCCGGATCAATTCGATGGCTTTTGCGAAGATGGAAATTTGCGAGTAACCGTTATCCTCTTCGTTCTTTCCCGGTTCCGCTTCTTGCGCGCGGACGCCAGAAAGAACGCCGAGCAGCAGCAGACAAGCCAACAATGGCATGGTAATGAAGCGTCTCATATTTCGAGCCAAGATTGCAAACAGCTCGACCATCGCTCATTCCGGAATTTTGGCAACGTGCGACGCGTTGTCTTAACTTCGTTCCGCGAATGAAACATTCTCTCACATAATGAAAGCTTCCTTATCCGCCCTTTGTCTGGTCGCGCTATGTCTCTCTTGTGGGGGCAGCTTCGCCACGCAGACCGCCGATGTTGAGTACGAAGCAGTAGCCGAGGAATACATCAAAACCTATCTCGCCGCCCATCCTCTGGAGGGCACCGCTCTTGGGCTTCACGAATATGACGGCAAAATCACCGATTACAGCCGCCTGGCTCTCGATGCCGAGCTCTCCCGGTTGCGGCGGTTCGACGATCGATTGACCAAGTTCGATCCGGGCACATTGAGTCCTCGCCAATCAGTCGATCTGCGCATTCTCCAGGCAGCCGTTAAGAAGGATCTCTTTGAAATGCAGGACATGTCGGTCTACGAGCGAAATCCCATGGTCTATGCGCGTGCAGTCGACGTGAACGTTTATATCAAAAGAAATTTTGCGCCGCTTGACGACCGTGTTCGCAGCCTGGTCTCAATTGAATCACAAATCCCAAATATCCTCATCGCAGCGAGAACAAACCTGCAAGAAGTGCTTCCAAAACCGTATGTGGAACTGGCTATTCAGATCGCGAAAGGTTCCGCCGATTTTCTGAAAAAAGACCTCGTCGCCGCTGTTGCCGGCTTGAAGGACGAGCAGATTCGCGTCGCGTTTCAGGAAGCCAATCGCAAGGCAGCAAATGCGCTTAACGATTATGCAGCGTGGCTGGAGCGGGAGAAACTTCCGAAGGCCTCGCTCGATTTCGCGCTGGGCGAAGAAAAATTCAAGCGCTTCCTTACTCAAACCGAACTAGTCGATCTTCCGCCGCAAAAAATTCTCGAGATTGGCATGAAGCAACTAAAGGCGGAACAGGAAGCTTTTGCCGACGCCGCAAAAAAAATCGATCCAAACAAGCCGCCGATTGAAGTTTTCAAGCAAATCCAGAGCGAGCATCCAACTCCGGAGAGTCTCATTCCCGATGTGGCCAAAGATCTGGACAAAATTCGAAAATACGTCTCGGTCCATCACTTGGTCGGCATCCCCTCAGACGTTCGCGCGAAGGTGAAAGAGACGCCGCAATATCTGCGCGCTACCTCCTTCGCCTCAATGGATACGCCAGGTCCGTTCGAGAAGCGCGCAACCGAAGCCTACTATTACGTCACACCCACGGAGAACGACTGGCCGGAGAAACAAAAGGAAGAATGGCTCACCGCCTTTAATTATTACACGTCGGACGTCGTTTCGATTCACGAAGCTTATCCTGGCCATTATGTGCAATTCCAGCACCTGAACGCATCGCCCGCAAGCAAAGTGGAGAAAATCTTTGGCAGCTATGCGTTCATTGAAGGCTGGGCGCATTACTGTGAAAAAATGATGATCGACGAAGGCTACGGTAGCCCCACGAGCGCGAGTCCCAGCGAGGAGGATGTCAAACGCGAGGCCAAATATCGCATGGCACAAGCCGACGAGGCGCTCCTCCGCCTATGTCGCTTATGCGTGTCGATCAAGATGCACACGCAAAACATGTCAATCGACGACGCAACGAAGTTTTTTCAGGAAAATTGTTACTACGAAGAAAAGCCGGCACGCACCGAAGCGATGCGGGGCACATTCGATCCCGGCTATCTCAACTATACCTTGGGCAAATTGCAAATCCTGAAATTGCGCCACGATTACAAGGCACAGCAGGGCGACGACTTTTCACTGCAAAAATTCCATAACGAGCTTCTCAATCACGGCATGCCACCCATCCGCCTCCTCCGCGAAATCATGCTCAAGGACCAAGCGAAATGGAACGAGGTGCTGTGATTTCCTCACGCCTTTGATCGCAGAAATTCGCGCTTGCGTTCAACACAACCCGGTAGCGACTCCTTCGAATTGATGTCGGCGGAGCTCTGCGACCCTGCTACCGGAATCTGGACCTACACCGGCGGTATCCAGCGACGGTCGGAGACCGCCGCTACAGCGTTCGGAAGCCGCCCGTGGATCGAGTCAGTCATCCTCGTCGTTAGGCTGAAGCAAATCCTTTAACAACGGCTGTGGATTTGAAGGTAGCTCCTCCACATCGCGTAACTTCTTCGTGATCGCGCGCGAGCGCACTGCCACGTTGTCCACCTGTCGCGCGGCTTGGTCGAGCTTGTCTTTCACTGCCGACAATGCTTCGCCGAACTTTCCGAATTCCGTTTTTACGCCAGCAAGCAAGTTCCAAACTTCACTCGAACGCTTTTGGATCGCCAGTGTCCGGAACCCCATTTGTAGACTGTTCAGTAGCGCCGCCAGCGTGGTCGGGCCGGCAAAGACGACGCGGCAATCACGCTGCACTTGCTCCACCAGTCCAACGCGGCGAACCGCTTCGGCGTAAAGCCCTTCAGTTGGCAGAAACATCAGCGCGAAATCAGTCGTCCGCGGCGGATTGATGTATTTCTGACAAATATCTTTTGCGCTGCGCCTTAACTGCATGTCCAGGCTCTTCATCGCTTCCTCAATCGCGCTCGCGTCGCCCTTCTCGTGCGCGGCAATGAGACGGTGGTAATCTTCCGTCGGAAATTTTGCGTCGATCGATTTCGCGCGAACTGTTCCGGCGTAAGCAGTTGTTCAAGCAGTGTACCGAGTTGCACTTCCCCCCAGCCGCCGCGCATTTTCACATTTGTTAGGACTTTTTGAAGTCCGCCGACGTCGCTTGCAAGTTGCTGCATAGCGCCAAGTCCTTGATGAACTTGCTCAAGCCGGTCGCTCACCAGCTTGAACGATTCACCCAACCGTTTCTCCAGTGTACCTTGCAATTTCTCGTCAACCGTTGCGCGCATCTTGTCGATCTGCTTTGAGTTGTCCTCCTGCAACTCTTTCAAGCGGAGATCGACAATCGAGCGCACGCTCTCGAGCGACTTGCCCAGCTCTTCGCGTTGCGCTTTCGCTACATTCGCATTTTCCTCACGCCCACGCGACATTTCTTCGCGGATGACCCGCTCGGCGCGTTCCTGCGCTCGGTCGAGCATCTCGAGGCGCTTCACTAGCTCCGATTCGACCCCTCTGCTTTTTCGTGGAATCACCAGAAAAATGAGCGCCGCGGCCAATCCGCCGCCAAGCAATCCAAAGATGAGATAAACAAGCGGACTCACTCTTGGTGATTAAACGATGCCCCGCGGAATTCAACTGTAGAGGCAGGCGTGTCGCCTGCATTTACGAAAGCAGCCGGCACGGCTGCCACTACAGCTTTGTCATCTCGCGCTATTCGACTTCGCTCATGGCGAGGCTTTCGCTTGGAATGACTAGCACTGCTAAAAGCGCATTTTCACCCCTCCGTACGCGGCACGTCCTAGCGCGGGAAAACCGAAAACCTCCGCGTAATGTTCGTTCGTCAGATTGTCGATCCGCCCAAAGATCGACAGATGCGAATTGATTTCATATTCCGCCGCAATGTTTACGAAG